>CAYJQA010000647.1:0-3120 GCA_964372065.1 uncultured Litorilinea sp. | reverse complement strand
GGGCCGGTCGCAACTGCGAGCACGCTGTCTCGGTATGCGGAAATCCTCCCGACGCCAAGCGCCGGGTAGCTTGCACCGGCGCAGGGGCTTTCTGCGCTGGTGGAGGATAGATTCGCTTAGTTCGAGTAGAGCGATTGCGTGCGCCTAAGACAATGGGAGAGGGCCAGGCGCGCACACAAGACAGGTACTTCAGTGGTATCCAGTCTTGGTGGAGTCAACAGGGTTACCATACGTACTTCCATTTTAGGCCCGACCGATCCCATTGTCAACTGCCTTTTGTCCCTTCCCGATCGGGACATCCGCCCGACGGCTAGACATTGCCCTCCCACCAAACATCGGCGGGATGGGCAGGCGACCGCGGCGCGGGCTGTGCGAGGGTCAGGCCATAGACGGCGAACGCGCCCAGCGCGTCGGCCGCGGCGGCGCACGCGGCCAGGGTCGCGCCGGTCGTCAGCACGTCGTCAATCAGCAAGATCACCTTGCCCGCGACGGCCGGGTCGGCGGCAAACGCACCGTCCACATTGTGCTGGCGGTCGGCCGGGCCAAGCCCCACCTGGGGTCGCGTTTCACGCGTGCGCGCCAGCCACCCAGTTTGCAGAGGCAGCCCGGTCGCCGCGCAGAAGGCCGCGGCCAGCAGCGCCGACTGGTTGTAACCGCGTTCGGCCAGGCGGGCGGCATGAAGGGGCACGGGCGTCACCGCGTCGATGGGCCGGGGCAGCGTCCGCCACAGCGGGTCGGCATAGGCAACGACCAGATAGCGCGCCAGGAGCGGGGCGAGTTCCGTGTGACCGTCATACTTGAGCGCGTGGATGGCCTCGCGCAGCGGGTGAGTGTGGAGCGCGGCCGCGCGCACTTTGAGCAGCGGCTCACCGGCGCGGCGGCGACACTGCGGGCAGCGTTCAACCGCGACCGGTTGGGGACGCCCGCAACTGGCGCAGCGCGGCTCCGGGACCGGCGCGACTGCTTGCGCGCACGTGGGGCAGAAGATCTGCCCGGCGCGGCCACAGCCGACGCAGGTCGGGGGGAACAGGAGGTCAAGCCCGACCCGGCCCAAGCGTACGAGCCAGGCCGGGCCATGCGGCGCGGTCATCGCAATTGACTAGGACGGGAACCAGGTCTGATAAAGGTCGTTGATAAACGTGCGCAGGTCGTCGCCCAGGATCAACAAGATCGCGAGCAAGACGATGGCAAAGAGGATGATGATCAGCGCGAACTCGATAAAGCTCTGACCGCTGCGGTTCGACGGCAGGCGGGACATAGACGCAACAGTTCCTTTCCGGCAGCGCCGGGCAGCTCGGGGCGGCGGCTTTCCGTCGCCGGCTGCGCGACGATGTGCCGCCGTCATTGTCGCCGGAAGCGCAGGAACGCGCAAGCGCGCGGCGGGTTTCGCACGGTTGCCGGCGACGGCGATCTTATGACAATCTCATTGGCGTGCGTCGCGGGGTCGGTGCTATACTGTACGCGTTGGCCTTTGATTGGCCCCTATAAGGAGCGATGCCTTCCTCGTTGTCAAACCCTACAGGCAGGAGGTAACGCATGGACGATGCAGCAAAGATGTTCGATCTGCAAAAGGTGGATGTGACCTGGGTGCGCGTTGCCCGCCGGATTAAGCAGTTGCAGGAACAGATGGGCGAAAGCGAGGAGTTGCGCGCCGCACGCAAACTGGCCCAAGAGACCGAAGCCGAACTGCATGCGTGGCGGGCGAAGCAAAAGAACGCCGAGTTGGAAGCCGCCTCTACCGCCGAACGCATCCGCACCACCGAAACGCGTCTGATGAGCGGTGAGGTGCGCAGCCCCAAAGAGCTGGAGCAACTGCAGGCCAGCCTGGAACCGCTGCAACGTCACCGCAGCCAGATGGACGAGGACGCCGTCGAGGCGTTGATGCAGACCGAAGAATTGACGGTGCGCTTAACCAAGGCTCAGGCTGCGCTGACCGGCATCGAAGCCAAATGGAGCGCCGGCCAGGGCGATCTACGTCAGGAAGAGATCAAGCTCAAACAAAATTACGTTTTGCTCAAGCGCAAGCGCGAGCAATTGGCCGCCGGCATGGGCGACTCGCTGTTGGAACGCTATGAGCACATGCGCAAGCGCAAGGCGGGCGTCGCCGTGGCGACGGTCGAGAACGGCGCGTGCAGCGCCTGCCACGTGCGGATTCCGACGGGCGTCGTCAACGGGCTGCGCGCCGCCAACAGCGAGTTGGTGGTCTGCCCCAGTTGCGGGCGCTATCTCATCGCCGGCTGAACGCGATCGACGTGAACGCCGACCATAAGTAGAAAGGCCGCGCCCTTCGTGGGGACGCGGCCTTTTTGTTGGGCTGCTGCCGGGCGGCGCGGCGCTTAGGTCGCCAGGGCCTCGGCGATTTGGCCGCCGGTGACAACAGCGTCGTTCTTGTGCAGATAGCAGGCGACGGCGCGGTCGTCATTGGTGCGGTAGAGGGGCGGGGCCTTCTGGTGACATTCCGGCATGGCGAAGGGACAGCGCCCGGCAAACTTGCAGCCGTGACCTGTGTCCGGGCCGCTGCGCGCGGCGGTTGCTTTGCGTTCGATGTCGGATTCCCCACCCCAGCGGATGTCCGGGTCGGGCAGAGGGATGGAGCTGACCAGGAGACGGGTGTAGGGGTGCTGCGGGTCTTTGATGACCCGCTCCACGCTGCCGACTTCGGCCACGGAGCCGCGGTAGAGGATGTAGATATTCTCGCTGACCTGATAGGCCGTGGTCAGGTCGTGAGTGATGTAGACCAGCGAGATGCCCAAGTCGCGCTTGAGTTTCATCAGGCTTTCCAAGATGGTCGCGCGCAACGAGGCATCCACCATGGAGACCGGCTCGTCGGCCAGGATGACCTTGGGGTTGAGCAGCAGCGCCCGCGCCACCATGATGCGTTGGCGCTGGCCGCCGCTCAACTGGTGCGGGTAGCGCCCCAGGGTTTCTTCCGGGCGCAGGCCCGCCATCTGGAGGGCCGTTTCGATGCGCTCTTGTTCCTCTTGCTTGGAAGCCGCCAGACGGAACTTACGCACCGGAGTCGTGAGAAACTGGTCGCTACGGTATACCGGGTTGTAGACCTCGAAGGGGTCTTGAAAAATTGCCAGGACCAACCCGCGGAAGTCCTTTCGCCCGGCCCGG
>CAYJQA010000646.1:0-3125 GCA_964372065.1 uncultured Litorilinea sp. | reverse complement strand
GCGTGCGGCGCGGCCACGACGACCTGGACGCCCTCCGGCCTGTCCGGACGGTCGCGATACTCCTGACGGATGAGGTCATCCAGGACCGCGGCGGCCAGCGTTTCGGCGTGCTCCAGACGCAGGCGGGCGCGGCGCTGCAACTCGTCGGCCCCGTCGACAAACTCCCCCGGCTGCCAGTGGTCAGGGAGCAGGGCTGTTAGCCAGTCCATGTACTCATGGACCGGGAACAGGGAGCGCCGCCAATCCGCCGCGAAGGCAGTCAGGTGGTCGAGCCGCCGCCGGAGCCGGTCGCTTTGATGTTGCACAAGGGGGTCGGCCAGCAAGGCCGCGCGACGGGCGGCGACCTGCGGGTGATCGGCCGGCTGCGGCTGCATCGCGACGGGCGAGGAGACAGCCCACGTCAAGCCGCGCTGGGCGAGCAGCCAGTAGTAGCCGTTGGTGGCGGGTGCATGGCTGCCCCGCGCGGCCGCGACCGGGTCGAGATACGTCATGGGCCGGTCGCCGCAATAGACGGTGATCGCCGCGCCCGGCGACGCTTCCCAGCGCAGCACGGGCCGGCCCTGGGCGTCCTCCTCGGACCAGACGCGGAGCGAGATGTCACCCCGCGCGGCAAAGACGCGGCGCTCCGCGATGGCGCTGCGGATGGCCGGCCAGGTGACCGGCGCGTCCTCCGGCAGCCACATGCCGGTCCAGACATGGCCGAACATGACGCGCGCGTGACAGTCCGACTGGGCAAACGCGGCAACCGGATGGTTGAGCAGCAGGTAGGTCTGATAGGTGTGCAGCCCGTTACATTCGCTGGTCGGGCGAAAGGAATAGAGGTCGTGGCCGCTGTTGATGACCTCGACCCCGGCGGCGTGGACGGGAAGCGGCAGCCGCCACGCGCAGCCGTTGTTGTCGGGGTGGGCGACGATGCGCAGGTTGTCCGGTCGCCACATCTGCTGCTCGCACTCCACGGCGCTTTCGCCGTCGAAGTCGGGCCGGTTGAGCAGACAGAGATGCCCCGTCCAAAAGGTGGCTTCGTAGCCGGTGGTCAGCAGCAGGTCGGGTGTCGTCAGCGCAGCCGCGGCCAGCGCCTGCCAGCCCTCCTGGGTCAAGTTGTGGTTGTGGTCGCAGAAGCCGATGGCGGCATAGCCGGCGCGCTTGGCTAGCTCGGCGTATTCCTCCGGCGTCATGCGGTCGCGATTGTCGGAATAGAGGGTGTGGAGGTGGAAATCGGTCTTGATGAGTTTGCGCATGATTCTTAATGAGTCCGTGCATAACTCTTAATGTGCTTGTGCATAATGATGTTATGCAAAGGGCGACGGGCATCCGGGCGAAATCCGGACGCTTGACAAAGCGGCTATCCTCTAGGACAATGGGTGTACCAACCGCATCACCAAATCGATCCTATGGGCTGCTCGTGCTTGCGCGACGCGCCACTGCGTTGTTTGCATGGGCCGCGTCGCCGACCTAACCGGCCATGCCCAGGAATTTGCGTGCGCGCCAGCCTTAGGTCCAACCCAGGCTATCCATGATCCCCATCCTGCAGGTGAATCACCTAAGCGTGCATTATCACACGCCTCGCGCCGTCGTAAAAGCGGCCGACGATGTGACCTTTGACGTGCGCGCCGGGGAGCGCTTCGGCCTGATCGGCGAGTCGGGGTCCGGCAAAAGCACGATTGCCCTGGCGATTATGCGTTTGATCCGGCCGCCGGGGCGCATCGAGTCCGGCGAAGTGTTGCTCGATGGCGAGGACTTGTTGGTGCTGTCCGACGACGAGATGCGCCGGCGGCGGTTGGCGCGCGTCGCCATGGTCGCGCAAGGGGCCATGAACTCGCTCAACCCGGTGATCCGCATCCGCCAGCAGTATGCCGACGGCCTCAACAGCCACGGCGTCAACGTCAACGCCGACGAGGCGCGCGCTAGTCTGACCGATCTGCTCAAGCGCGTGGGGTTGCAGCCGAAGGTGGCGGACATGTTCCCCCATGAGTTGAGCGGCGGCATGAAGCAGCGGGTCTGCATCGCGCTGGCTATGAGCCTGCGCCCCAGCCTGATCATCGCCGACGAACCGACCAGCGCGCTGGATGTGGTGGTGCAGCGCCAAGTGATGCAGACGCTGCGTCTGGCGCAAGAGGAACTGAACGCGGCGGTGATCCTCATCGGGCATGACATGGGGCTGATGGCCCAGTTCGCCGACCGCATCGGCGTCATGTATGCGGGCCGGATTGTGGAAGAAGGCCCCGTTCGCGCCGTGTTTCGGCAGCCCCAGCATCCCTATTCGCAACTGCTCATGGAAAGTCTGCCCTCCCTGGACGAGCGCATGGAGTTGCGTGTGGCGACGGGAGCGCCGCCCTCGGCAGCGGAACGTCCGCAGGGGTGCGTCTTCCACCCGCGCTGCCAGTATGTGATGGCGCGCTGCGTGAGCGAGCAGCCCGTATATCGGCAAGTCGCCCCTGAGCAGTGGGCTGCCTGCCACCTGCACGACGCCGCCGTGCAATCGTCCCTGGCCGGGCCGGCCGTCAACGACCAAGCCGGCGATCATGAGGTGGGCGCATGACGGTGTTGCTGGAAGCACGCGGTCTCACCAAGATTTTCGGCGGCGGCTTTATTCGCCGCACCGAGACGGTTGCGCTGCGCAACTTCTCCTTCACGATCGACACCACGCGGCCTTCCATTACGGGAGTGGTGGGCGAAAGCGGCAGCGGCAAGAGCACGATGGCGCGCCTCTTGCTGGGGCTGGAGACGCCGACCGTGGGCAGCGTGCGCTATCGCGATAAGGACCTGCGCCAGCTCACCGGCGCGGACTGGCGCGCGTTTCGCCACGAAGTGCAGGCGGTCTTCCAGGACCCGTTCGAGTCGTTCAACTCGTTCTATCGTGTGGACCATATGCTGGAGGTCCCCATCGAGAAGTTCAAGCTGGCCGGGTCGCGGGCCGAGGCGCGGCGGCTGATGGCGAACGCGCTGGACGCGGTGGGGCTGCGACCGGAGGAGACACTGGGCCGCTTTCCGCATCAACTGAGCGGCGGCCAACGGCAACGGGTGATGGTGGCGCGGTCGCTCTTGCTCAACCCCAAGCTGATCGTCGCCGACGAGCCGGTCTCCATGATCGACGCGTCGCTGCGCGCCACGGTGCTGCCCAACCT
>CAYJQA010000645.1:0-3125 GCA_964372065.1 uncultured Litorilinea sp. | reverse complement strand
GGCCGAAGTAGCGGCAATAGGCTTCGTTGACAAAGGTGATGGTGCTGTCCGGCAGATAGCTACAGACAAGGTCCGTTTGGTTTTCCACCAACATGCGATAACGTTCTTCGCTCAAGCGCACCCGTTCCTCTGCGAGCTTGCGCTGGTGGATGTCCTGGACGAAATTGAGGGTAGCGGGCTTGCCTTCCCACTCGATGTAGACGGCGTTGACTTCGACCCACTGAACCCGTCCGTCTTTGGTCATAATCCGCAGGCTATAGGGCTGGGCGAGCGGCTCACCCTGGATGCGACTGGCATGCTGGGTTACGGCCAGGGGGCGATCGTCGGGGTGGATGAAATCGATGAAGGGCGCGCCGATCAGTTCCGCGGTCGTATCGTTAGACAATTTTACGCCTTGCGGGTTGACATAGCGGAGACAGCCATCCTGGATCACGAGAATGATCTCATGGGTGTTTTCCACGATCTGCCGGTAAAGCTGCTCGGACGCCGCGAGGGCCGCGGTGCGATCCATGACTTGTTCTGTCAGGGCGCGGTTGTAGTTCGCCAACTGGGCGGTTAACGCCCGTTCGCGCGCCGCGGCGCGGCGTAACTCGGTGGTCACCAGCCAAATCAGGGTCAGCAAGATGGTGAGGCCCACCGTGAGGATCACAAAATCTATGGTGATGAGGCGGACGGTATAGCCCTTACCACTCGCCGCCCAATAGACGGCCCCGGCGATCAGACTGTAGAGAATGGCCGGGCGAAGGTCGATCAAGAGGGCGACCATGACGATGGCGACGATAAAGAGGATCAAATCGGTAGCGGCAAGGCCGATGGTAAAGGCTGCCGTGCTCATGATCAGCAGGATGGAACCGGCAAGCAGATGCGTCGCGAAGGTCAATCGGTTGTGGCGGATGAAGTAGATGGCGACGAACACAACCGCAAGGAACGAAAACGTATAGACGGGAATACGCAGGGTATTGCCGCCAAGCAGCCACAGGACTGCGCTTGCCACCGCCACCACAACCGAGGCGGGGAGGATCACAAGCATGATGAGGCTGAGGGCGTACTGCCGATAGGCCACTTCGGGGGCGGCCGGTGTGGTGGTGATCCAGCGTCTGAAATGTTCCAACGGGTTTTGGCTCAACCGCCCGGCGCGCTCTGGATCGCGCGTTCGTTCGTCCGGCGAATGTGTCATGCCTTAGCCCTCCAGCCTCTACACCTGAGTGCGGGATTGGCTTCTGGGAGTCTCTGGCGATCCCTGTGGGTCGTATGGCTTTGTCTCCAATCCGGCTTCAATAATACCAACATTTCGGGTGGAAGCTAAAGAAAGTGTTTCGTCCGGTTCGCTCGGCGCTTGGCGCGCTGCATGGCCGGATCATGCCACGCGCCAAGCAGGATGTCATGCACTATTTAGCGCAGAACGAGGCTGACATACGCCGTATCTTGGCGGACCAACACGTCGCGTATGGAGGGTTGCTCTGCCCGCGGCTTGGTGTAAGATAAAGAGCACGCCGGACGATCGTCCGGCGCTCACTCGATCACGCAGCCGAGTACGGGATGGCCTGCTGTATGAGTAGACCGCCGATACGCATTGCCATGTGGTCTGGACCGCGCAACATCTCGACGGCCATGCTGCGCGCCTGGGAAAACCGGCCCGACACCGCAGTGGTGGACGAGCCGCTCTATGCGTTCTATCTGGCGCGCACAGGCGCCGACCATCCCGGCGCAGCGGCGATCATCGCCCATTATCCGACCGACTGGCACACCGTGACGGAGCAGTTATGCGGTCCCGCGCCGGATGCGAAGCCGATCTGGTATCAGAAGCATATGACGCACCATATGCTGCCCGAAGTGGAGCTGGGCTGGCTGGAGGCGTTGACCAACTGCTTCCTGATCCGCGCGCCGGAGGAAATGATCGCATCGTATATCAAGGTGCGGTCCCAGCCCACGCTGGCGGATCTCGGTTTGGTCGAGCAACGCCGCATCTTTGACTATGTGCGCCGGACGACCGGGCGCGTGCCGCCGGTGCTGGATGCGCGGCTGGTGCAGGAGAATCCCGCACGGATGCTGGCGGCGCTGTGCGAACGGGTGGGCGTGCCGTTTCTGCGCGCCATGCTGACCTGGCCGCCGGGCCGGCGCGCGTCCGACGGCATTTGGGCGCCCTACTGGTATGCCGCGGTGGAACAGTCCACCGGCTTCCAGCCCTACCAGCCCCGCGCGGACGCGCTCCCGGAACATCTGCGGCCGCTGCTGGACGAGTGTAACGCGTTGTATGCAGAGATGGCGGCGCACCGGTTGGCATGACCGCGCGGCGTCACAGAGCACTCAATAGGGAGAATCATCGATGAAAGCCATCATGTACGAAGCGTTTGGTGAACTGCCGCGTCTCCAGACCGTGCCCGACCCCACGCCGCCGGATGACGGGGTGGTGGTGCAGGTGGAGGCCAACGGCATCTGCCGGAGCGACTGGCACGGCTGGATGGGGCACGATTCGGATGTCCACTTGCCCCATGTGCCGGGCCACGAGTTGGCCGGTGTGGTCGTGGCGGTGGGGAAACAGGTGCGGCGGCGACAGGTAGGTGAACGGGTGACCGTACCGTTTGCGGTGGGGTGCGGGGTGTGTCCAGAGTGTTTGAGTGGGCATCATCAGATCTGCCGCGACCAGTTTCAGCCCGGCTTCACGGCGTGGGGGTCATTTGCCGAATATGTCGCGTTGCCCCGCGCCGACGCCAATCTGGTGGTGCTGCCGGATACGATGGGCTATGTGGATGCGGCCAGCCTGGGCTGCCGCTTTGTGACGGCCTATCGGGCGGTGGTGGCGCAGGGGCGTGTTTCCGGCGGGGAGTGGGTCGCGGTGCATGGCTGCGGCGGGGTAGGGCTGTCGGCCATCATGATCGCCAACGCGCTGGGCGCGAATGTGGTGGCGGTGGACATCAGCGAACCGGCGCTCGCGCTGGCGCGGGCGGCGGGTGCGGCGCAGACGCTCAACGCGATCGGGCAGAGCGACGTAGCGGGCGCGGTGCGCGAACTGACGGGGGGCGGCGCGCACGTGGCGCTGGATGCGCTGGGCAGCCGTGTGACCTGTCGCAACTCGATCTTGAGTCTGCGCCGCCGTGGGCGGCACGTGCAGGTCGGGCTGATGC
>CAYJQA010000644.1:0-3130 GCA_964372065.1 uncultured Litorilinea sp. | reverse complement strand
GCCCCGCGCCTTCCAGCGCCTCGGTCAAGCCCGCCGCGGTCAGCGCTTCGACCAGCGTGGTGAAGTTGCCGGCGGCTTCCAGCGCCGCCACCAGATTGACCGCGGCCGCGCCTTCCTCTTCCGGTTCGGGCGTGGCAGTGGTTGCCGGCTCGGCAGTGGTCGTGGTGGTGGTGGGCGTAGTCGCGGTCACGGTGGCCGTCGCGGTTACGGTGCCGGTCGTGGCCGTCGTCGCCGCCGGGGTTGCCGTGGCGGCGACAGTGGCTGCCGGCGTCGCGGTCGTTGCCGGGGCAGCGGCCGGAGCCGCAGTTGCGCCTGCGGCGATCTGGTCGGTGGTGGGCAACTTAATCGTCTGGCCGACCTCGATATTGTTGCAGTCGGACAGCCCGTTAAAGGCGCAGATCTCTTCCCACATCCCCACATCGCCGTAGATGTCGCGGGCGATCAGGCTCAGGGTGTCGCCGGCCTGGACGGTGTAGGTCCCGCCTGGCTCGCCCTCACGCGTGGGGGCGTCCGTCGCGTCTGCGGCGGCCGTCGTGGCCGCGGGGGCGGGCGTCGCCGCGCCTTCCACGACCGGTTCATCGGAGCTGGCGCCGATGGCCCCGACCGCCGGGCGCTGGGCGTTGGTGCTCTGCCCGGCGTCGTCGATCAGGATGCCGCCGTCCACGCGCAGGCTATAGGTGGCGGGCACGCTGGCGTTGTTATAGACGATGACCACATACGGGCCGAAGCCGGAGGCCGTGAACTTAGCCTGGCGCTGGTTGGGCTGGAGGCCCGGCGCTTGGCTGCCCGCGGCGATCGCGATTTCGCTCAGGACCACGTTGACGCTGGCGTCGGTGAAGCGGCGGAAATCATCGGCGGTCAGCACCCAGAAATTGGTGCGCCGCGCCAACTCGCTCGAATCTTGCGGGTCGAACGAATAGGTGAGCGTGATCGCGCCGTCGCGCTCGCTCGGCTCCAGCGCAAAGTAGTGCTGGTCGTTGAGTTCGGGCAATTCGCCGCGCAGTTCTTGTGTGCGCACGACGCCCGGCGTCCCTTCCGGTGTGGCGGCGGCCGGTTCCGGCGTGGCCGTCGCGGCCGGGGCCGCGGTGGCCGCGGGCGCTTCCGTCGCGGCGGCAGTCGCCTCGGCGACCGGCTCCTCAGTCGTGGCTTCCGCGCCTTCTTCGGTGGCGGCCGGGGTCGGCTTGGCGGTCAGGTCGCGCACTTGGCCCGAATCGTCCAGGAGGAAGCCATTGGTCACCTTGACGGTGAAGTTGGCGTCGGCGGGCGAATCGTTAAAGAGGACGATGGTATAGGAATCGCCGGTGGCTTGCACCACGGCGCCCAACTGATTGTCGGGCGACTGCGGACTGAGCTTGCTGCCTGCCGACAGATTGGCATCACCCACATTCGAGCTGCCGTTCAGCACGCGGGCCAGCCCGTCCTGGTCGAGCAGGAAGAAGCCCAAACCGTGCGATTCCGGATTGGCGCGGTCCCATTCGGTGATGATCGTGAGGTTTTGGCCCTTGGTCTCAGGCACCAGCCCTAACCAAATCTTGGCGAATTGGCCGCCGGTCAACACACCTGCCACCGCCTGCGTGCGCAGTGTCTCCGCCTGAGCCACTTGGGCCGTAAAGGGGGCCGTAGACGACAGCAGCATCGCTACGATCACCCAGGTAGCCAGAATATGCCTTAGGTTTGTCTTCCACATCTTGTCAGTTACCTCCAGTCAACGTTTGGTCGGGCATCCCATTTGGTTCCGCCAAAATGCGGCGGCGCAGCGCACTGCTTTTCTTTATGCCGCGGACGTCTGTCTGCCGGCGCGGTCATTTCAGTCAATTCGTGCCATCTAGCCCTGCCCACTGCCTATCGGCAGTTGAGCCGGTTAGACAATTCTATGATTATACCGTCACCCGGAAGCGCCGCACAAATCCTTGCGAAGCGGGCGTCACGATTGCCCACCGGCGGCCACCCCCTATCAACGCCGTCATTGCATATACGCCCGCGGCGGCGGGGAAGATGCGTCCCGCCGCGCCTCAGGGCAGCGTGAGCCGCAACCCGCGCACATAATAGTCGGTGTAGTTCATGTCCGTGCGCACCACGCGCAGCTGAAAATCGTAGACTCCGGCGGTGAGTTGGCCCAGGTCCAGCCGGGCCAGGAGCGAGTTGGTCGCGGGCTGCTCGCTACTCACGAGAAATTGCCAATCGTCGCGTCCGCCCGGTGACCAGGCCAACTCCCAGCGCAAAAAATCGTTGGCCGGCGTCGTGCCCACGAACTCTACCATGCCGCCGATCTCGCTGCCGCTGCGCGGGGACAAGATGCCCGCGGGCGGCGCAAAGGCGAGCACCGGCGCGCCGGCATTGGCGATGCTTAGATTACGCAGATAGTACTCGCTGTAGTTGGCGTCGCGATAGACGATTCGCAGCCGCAAATCATACAATCCGTCGGGCATCTGCGTGGTATCCCACGCGTAAATCTCCTGCTGCCAGAACTGCTGTGCGCCGACGGTGAGCCAGTTCCAGTTTTCCACACCGGCGGGCGACCAATACAGCTCAAAGCGCACATAGGGATTGGCCGACGTCCCGTTGACGGTGGCGACCACCGGCGTCAGCCCGCGCACGACCGCGCCGTTGTCCGGCGCATAGAAGCCCTGGCCGCCCGGTATGCGGCTGGAGAAGTCGGGTGTGGGGGGCGGCGTCGGCGTCTCCAGCGGGGACAGCGGTGAGATCGGCCCCGCGAAGTTGGAGGGAGTCGGCGTGAGCGTGGGCGGGTTGGCGTTGCGAATCTCCACCCCGCGCACAAAGCTCTCGGTGTATTCGCCGTGATCGTTGATGGCGCGGGCGCGCAGGTCATACCAGCCGTCGGGGAACTTGGTGGTGTCCAGCACGTAGAGGGCGTCGTCGTAGATCACGTCAAAGCGCGTGGTGAGCCACTGCCAGTTTTCCATGCCCGCGGGCGAGATGTGCAGCTCAAAGCGGCTAAACGTCGGGATCAGCGCAGTGCCCCAGATGAGCGCGGCGCGGGCGATGGCATCCCCGGCGACGGGCGCGGTCAGTTCGTTGACCACGCGCCTGACTTTGGTGGGCGTCGCGCCCGGTGTCAGCGTGAGGGTCGGCGTGGGGGTGACGGTGGGCGTGCCGGTGAAGGTAGGGG
>CAYJQA010000643.1:0-3131 GCA_964372065.1 uncultured Litorilinea sp. | reverse complement strand
TCATCTGGGACCCGCGCGCCCGGCGGCAAAACGAGCGCCGCGACCAGCTTGTCCAGATGATCGACATGCCGGCCACCCTTCTTGAGTACTTCGGTGTACCGCTGCCGCGTGACATGCAGGGCCTCCCTCTGCGCGCTACCATTGCGTCCAACGCGCCCACCCGCGACGCCATCCTGTTCGGCCTCTTCGGCGCACATGTCAACCTCACCGACGGTCGCTATGTGTACATGCGCGCGCCCGTCACCGCCGCCAATTCGCCGCTGCACGAATACACGCTCATGCTTACCCACATGCGCAAACGCTTCGGCGTCGACGAACTGCAAGAGCTGACGCTGGCCGATCCGTTCGCCTTCACCAAGGGCTGCCGCACGCTCAAAGTGGCTGGTCGCCCGTGGATGGACCCTCACGCCTTTGGCACGCTGCTGTTTGACATCCGCGCCGACCCGGCTCAAGCCCATCCCCTGGACGACCCCGCCGTCGAGGCCGCGCTCGCCCGGCAGATGGCCGCGTTGATGGCGGCCAACGATGCGCCGCCCGAGCAGTTCGTCCGCATTGGTCTCCCCGCCTAGACAGCCTGCCCCACCGGTCCCACGGGTCACATGCCGATCGGTTCCCGTGGGACCATGTCTGCGCCGCCCCATTGGGGTCTCCAAAAAGCCCTTTGACAGCCTTGCCCCGCGTCGCTATACTCTCCCGCACGGGTTGGCGTCCACACCGCCTGCCGTGCAGCACTCGTCCGGCCAGCCGCCGGTCCACTGCGCGATTTCGCACGTTGGGGCTGGACAATCGTGCAACTCCGCCACACACAAGGGGAACTCACCATGGTCCGACGCGAACAAGAGATTCTGTACCAACAGGCGCTCCGCTCCCAGCTCACGCGGGGGCAGATCAACCGCCGCCAGTTCATGACCCGCATGATGGCCGCCGGTCTGGGTCTTGCCGGTGTCAGTGCGGCGATCGGCGGCTGCGCGCCCGCTCCCGCCGCCCCGGCAGCCTCCGGCGGCTCCGCCGCAGCCCCGGCCGCGGCCGGGGAACGCGCTTTCACGCCTACGTTCTACCAGTGGATTGAAGACCTGCACCCCGGCATCCCTCAGGTCAACGCCAGATTCCCAGGTATCAACTACCAGATCGCCCCGGTGGAAGGCTTTGGCATCGAACGCTTTGTCGCCGAAGCCAAGAACCAGGAGAGCACCTGGGATGTCTACGTCGGCATGACGCCTTTCGTCGAGATGAGCGCGCTCATCAAGGCCGATGTCATCGTCCCCTGGGACGAGGTGATCCCCAAAGAGGTCATCGACGATATTCTCCCCTCCATCCGCGCCGAATGTACCGTCGACGGCAAGCTCTACAGTTGGCCGTTCTTCCTGGATGTCATCACCATGGGCTGGCATTCCGGCCTGACCGACCAGGCCGGGATCAGCAACGTCCCCTTGACTTGGACCGAATACCTGGCCAACTCCAAGGCGGTCGTGGACTCCGGCGCGGCGCTCTACGGCTGCACCTTCGACTCCCACGGTTGGCGCTCGCTGGCCCCCTTCACCCACAGCCTCAGCACCGATGTCTACACCCCGGAAGGTCTCTTTGACTTCACCAGCGAGCCTGCCATCGAGGCCCTCAAACTGATGAAGGAAATGATGGCCCTGTCCCATCCCGACATCTTGCTGGAAGGGGCCACCGACGGCGGCGTTAACGGCACGCCGGACGAGGTCGCCTTCGCGGCCCAACGTGTCGCCTACTACTGCAAATACCAGAACGCGCCGCTCCGCATGGCCGCCAACTGGCCTGACAAGTCGCTTTTGCGGCTCGCGGCTCTGCCCAAGTTCGACAACGGCGTCGGCTCGACCGTCTTCTGGACCACCGGCGCTTGCCTCTTCAAGTATGGCAAGAACCGCGAGCAGGCGGCCGAGTATGTCAAGTCGTTGACCTACGACCCGCAGATCTGGCAAGACTCCATTGCCGGCACCGAAACCGGCCAGCCCGGCCAGTTGCCCCCCTACGCATCTGTCTATGCCGACTGGGATGCCAACAAGCCCGACTGGATGCCCGAGTATGTTGGTCTGGTCCGCGGCCAGTTGGACGTGGCCAAGGCCATCACCAACCACCTCTTCGGCTTGAGCCAGTTCCAGATTGGCAAGCCGTACTGGGAGAAGTTCCTCACCGGCGAAGAGGCAGACCCCATGGTCGCCATGCAGGCTACCTTCGACGCGGTTCAGGCTGAATTGGCCAAGGCTGCGGCCTAGGTCACGCGACTGGCACTGCGGGGGCGCACATGCGCCCCCGCAGTTCTATGCTGCACCACAGAATAACCGCTATGGCCACAACCACATCCAAAATCGAACTGGGCGTTGCCGAGCAGCGCCGCGTCCGGCGGCATTTCCTTGCCGATTTCAACACGTGGATCTTCATCCTCCCGGCCATGTTCTTCTTCTTGGGCTACATGGTCTATCCGATTCTGCGCGTCCTCTACATCAGCTTCACCGACTACCGCTATCTCAGCCTGGAACCGGCGCGTTGGATCGGCCTGCGCAACTATACGGAGGCCCTCGCCGACCCGCTGGTCTTCCAGGGACTCTGGCGCGCCGTCCAGTTCACCCTCATGTTCTTGCCGGGCACGATCATCTTCCCCCTGATCCTGGCCGTTCTGGTGGACCGAGTACGCCATAACGGACTGGCGACGTTCTACCGCATCATCCTGCTCATCCCGGCGGTGATTCCCGGCCCCATGATCTTCGTGCTCTGGAAGTGGCTCTACAACTTCCAGATCGGTCCGATCAACTACATTTTGATCGAGTGGTTGCACTGGTTCACCCCACAGACGGCCCCCCAGTGGCTGGGCGGCACGGCGCTGACCTTGCCCGCCGTCGCCATCTTCGAAGTCTGGTGGGGGCTTGGCTATCACACCATGTTCTTCTTGGCCGGGCTGGCCGCCGTCCCGCGCGAGTTGTACGAAGCCGCGCGCATCGACGGCGCCAACGAACTACGCCTGCTTTGGCACATCACCGTTCCCCGGCTGCGGCCAATCCTGGCCGTGCTAGTGGTGCTGCGCTTTGGCTCGGCCATGGCCGTCATCGACGAGGACCTGATTTTCGGCGGCTTCAATCGCGCCTCGCCGACTTACACCTGGACCGTCT
>CAYJQA010000642.1:0-3131 GCA_964372065.1 uncultured Litorilinea sp. | reverse complement strand
TCCTCTTTCAACGCCTGGATGATTGCCCGGTCGATCCTGTCCATTGCCAAGTCAGCCCAACCATCCTGTTCCTGTGCAGATCCGCGGCCCACGGGACCGGCGGCGGGGCGGGCGCATGGCCGCGACCCCCTGGCGTACCTGCGCCCAGTATAGCACGATTCGGCGCGGCGTCAACCCCGAAAGTGACGATTCGGCACTGTGGGCGGCTGAAATGTGCGGAATCGGTAGTGAAAATCGGAACAAAGTGCGGAATATGATCCGCCAATGCAAGACGCCCTGCCAAACGGCAGGGCGTCGAAGCTCAACGATGGGGGCGTTACGCCGCAGGCGGCTCCTGGGGCGTCTCGCCGGCGCTGCTCTCAGGGGCAGCGGGCGGGGCGACCGGCGGATACTCGATCCCGGCCGCCATGCTCGACGGCGGGGTCACGGAAGTGTCCGGGCCGCGCTGGCCGCCGTTCATGGGATAGGCGTAAGCCATCTGGCCGAAGAGGTGGTACTGGAAGACGGACGTCGCCAGGGTGCTGAGCGGCAGCGTGATGATCAGGCCGATACCACAGAGCAGGGCGCCGACCACCAACCCCGATAGGCCAAGCACAAGGCTGGCAACGATGTAGACCAGGGTCACGACAATCACCTGGCCGATGTTCTCCTGCGTCCACCCCAGGATGCGGCGGAACTGCAAGCCACTGCCGATCCGTTCATCCTCGGCGAACGCGATGGAGAAGCCAGGCGTAACCGCGGCCACCAATAGGCTGAACAGGAAGGTGAGACAGCCGGCGCAGATGCTGATCATGACGCCGACAAACTGCGCGCCCTCGCTGTTGGATTCGCTCAGCGCGCCGCCGATCATCGAGGGGATGACCAACGCGATGGCGGGCAACGCCCAGACCAGGCTGACGACCGTTAGCTTGAAGCCGCGGGCCAAGTCATCGCCCCACTGGTCCCACTCGGGCAGCGGGTTGGGCTGGCCGTCGCGCACGTTCTGGAGCAGGCGCACGGCATAGCCGGCCACAATGAAGAAGCCGACGAAGCCGATGAGCACGACCGAGAGCACCATACTGGCGAGTACAACGCCGGTGCCGATCATGACCTTCTGCTGCCAGCGCGGGTCTTCAGTGAAAAAAGTGATCGCCTTACCGATTTCCATAAAATCCTTCCTTCTCGGTGGATGGGTCGTCGTCACCGCACTACGCGGGATTGTATCACAGGCACTTACTGGGCGGTAATCAAGCTGTGAAGACGGCTATGGTGTGCGCCACCCGTCGATCCGACTGCGGATTGTCCGCCTGTGAAGCAATACGCAGCCGGCGGGCGAAGGTTTCAGGACGCAACGCGCAGCGAGACATCGCCGGCGTTGAAGACGTGGCGCGCGCCGCCGGCGTCCTCGACGACGAGGCTGCCGTGGGCGTCGACGGTCAGGGCGCGGCCGGTGAGCAGCGGTGGGGACTCGACGCCCTGGGGGTAGAGCGCGACGGTCTGGCCGAGGGTGCTCAGGCGGCGACGCCACGCCAGGCGGACCTGCTCGGCGGGCGCATCCAGCCAGGCGGCCAGGCGACGGCAGAGCAGAACGAGCAGGCGGCTGCGGTCCACCGGGCGGTCCAGGCGGAGGGCGAGACTGGTGGGCGGTGGGAACGGGGCGGCAACCGGGGGCAGCTCGGCGGCGTTTTGGTTGGCGTTGACGCCCATGCCCACGATGGCGAAGTCAAGGTTTCCGGCGGGCGTCAGGCGGCTTTCCACCAGGATGCCGGCGAGCTTGTTGGCCGCGGCGGGGTCCGGGCCGATGACCAGGTCGTTGGGCCATTTGAGGCTGACCGCGGCAGCCAGTTCAGGGGCCAGATCGGTTACGGCTTCGGCCAGCGCGACCCCGGCCAGCATGGACACGTGGGTGGTGGGCAACTGGAGTTGGGGCGGGCGCAGGACGATGCTGACCAGCAGCGCGGTAGCGGTGGGGGCATGCCAGACGCGGCCGCGGCGACCGCGGCCCGCGATTTGCTCCTCCGCGACGACCGCGGTCCCGGTGGCCGCGCCGTGAGCGGCCAGTTCGCGTGCGCGGTCCTGGGTGCTCGCCAGCGCGGTGGCATAGTGCAGCGGTTGGCCGATGCGGCAGTCAAGCAGTTGGGCCGTGATCGCGGCGACGTCAAGTGGCGTATGCGGTGGTTGGTTGGGCATGGTCGTATTGTGAAGCGAGTGTCTGTCGTGTAGAATGGCGACATCCGGACCGCCCCACACCGGGGCGGCAAAGGGAGAGCAGGTACGGCGTGACGCGCGACGATGCAATGCCCGAAGGCCCACTATATCTTGACGAATCGGAAGCGCCCACAGGCGAGGCCGCAGCCGATGCGGACTGGGACGCGGATGAGCCTGCTTCCGCGGGCGGCGCGCCGTCGCTGCCGATCATCCTCTTTAGCGCGGCGGGCGGCGTGGCGGGCGGCGTGCTCACGCTGTACGTGGCGTATGGGCGGTTTGGGCTGGGGCCGGAGCTAAGCGCGGGGCTGGCGACACTGGGGCTGCTGTTTAGCCTGGGCCTCAGCGGCGCGGCGTTGTCGGCGGCCACGGGTTCGCGGGCCGCGCCGGTCAATATTCTGTTTAGCTGCGGTTTGATCCTCCTCATGCTAATCTTCTTGGGCTTGTGTCTCCTGGTGGGCGCGCTGGCGGGCACGGTGTTGCTCCGATGGTAGGCACGGAACAGGCGAGTGCGCCCGGCCATGACGACCTGCCCGGCGCGGGGCCGGCCAACCCCCGTCTTGCGCGGCTGAAAGTCCATCCCACCCGCGACGATCGCAACAGTCTGGTGTTATGGTATGAGACGGTCGCGCCATGGCGGGTGCTGCGGAACGGGCTGTTGATCCAGCTTTCGTATTATATGCCGAGTCTGGCCGTGAAGCGTTGGATGTATCGTCTGATGGGGATGCAGGTAGGGCGGCACGTCAGTTTTGCCTGGCGCACGACGCCCGATCTGTTCTTCCCGGAGCAGATTCAGGTAGGCGATAACACCATCATCGGCTATAATACGACCGTTCTTGCCCATGAGTACCTCCTGCACGAGTGGCGGATTGGCCCGGTGCAGATCGGCGGCCCTGGGGCCCACGGGGGGAATTTTTGACAGTTTACGGGGGGGGGGGTGGGGGTGG
>CAYJQA010000641.1:0-3149 GCA_964372065.1 uncultured Litorilinea sp. | reverse complement strand
TGGAGAAGGGGATGCTTCGCTACGCTCAGCATGACAGATTGCAGACAGTACCTAGCCGGTCGCCGCGACTGGGCGGCTGATACCTTGTTGCCAAACGCAAAGATGACGATCCAAGACGCTGCCCTAACGCCCCGCCAAGCTCACCTGCTCAAGATTGTCGTGCAGGAGTATGTGCGTACGGCCCAGCCGGTGGGGAGCCAGTCGATTGCGCAGCACTACGACCTGGGCGTGAGCACGGCCACGATCCGCAACGACCTGGCCGTGTTGGAGCGCGAAGGGCTGTTGACGCATCCGCATACCAGCGCGGGACGGCTGCCGACCGACGCGGGGTATCGCTATTTCGTGCAGCATCTATTGGCCGAGGCCGAGTTGCCGTCCGCCGAGCGCCGCAACATCCGCACCCAGTTCAGCCAGGTGCGCCAAGAACTGGACCAGTGGCTCCGGCTGAGCACGTCGGTGCTGGCGCGCACCACGCAGTCGGCGGCGATGGCGACCGCGCCGCGCACAAGCGTCGGACGCTACAAGCATCTGGAACTGGTGGCGATCCACGGCATCAAGGTGCTGCTGATTCTGGTGCTCCAGGAGGGTACGGTCAAGCAACAGTTGCTTGATCTGGACCAGCCGATGGAGCAGGACGAGTTGAGCCGCATCAGCAACGAACTGAACGACCAACTCGCCGGGTTGAGCGCCAGCGCCATTGTCCAGCGTCACGACGGCCTGACGCTCTTTGCGCGCCAGGTAGCGCTGTTGGCCGCGGACCTGATCGATCGCGCCGACCGCCAGGTAAGCAGCCAGATCTACCGCGACGGGCTGATGCAAATCCTGGACGCACCGGAGTTCGCCGAGGGCGACAACGTGCGGCGGATCGTCCAGGTCTTTGAGGAACAGTCGGTGCTGGAACAGGTCGTGGATCAGTACGGCGGCAGCGATGACATTCATGTGGTGATTGCGGGCGACGGTCGCATCGCCGAGCTGCGCGACATCAGCTTAGTGCTGGCGCGCTATGGCGTCAACGACCGCGCCACCGGGCTGTTGGGCGTGATCGGCCCGCTGCGGATGTCGTATGGACGCTCCATGGGCGCGGTGCGCTTTGTGGCCGCGTTGATGAGCGAAATGATGGACGAAATCTATAGCCCACATGGGCGTGAGTAGACTTTTCACGAGGATAGGCAAGCATGACGCAGGAGCAGCAGGCCGCGCAGGCGGAGACACCGGAAAGCATCGGGGAAGCCACAGCCACGGCCGAGGCAACGAGTACGAATGAGACGCCGGAGCCGGTAATTAGCGACGCCGACGTGATCGCGCAGCTGGGCGAGGAGTTGGCCGCGGCCAAGGCCAAGTCCGATGATTATTTGGACAAATGGCAGCGCGCTGCCGCGGAGTTTCAGAACTCCCGGCGGCGGCTGGAGGCGCAAGTCAATGAGGAAGTGGAGCGCGCGAATGCCGCGCTGATCATGCGGCTCTTGCCCGTGCTCGACGATTTGGACCTGGCGTTTCAGAATGTGCCCGACGAGTTGATGCAGGGCGAAGGCGGGGCAGAGGTCGCCTGGCTCCAGGGGTTCCGCCAGATCCGCAAGAAGCTGGTGGATACGTTGACCGATTTTGGCGTCGAGCGGGTGGACACGCAGACGGAGTTTGACCCGAATCGGCACGAGGCGATTGGCAGTGAACCCAGTGACACGGTCCCCAGCGGCCACATTATTGGCGAGCTGCGCGCCGGCTATGCCTACCGCGGCCGCGTCCTGCGGCCCGCGCTGGTCCGTGTCGCCATGTAACGAGCGCCGCCAGTGGGGCGTCACCGAGGAGTGGGCAGAGTATGGCAGCTATTGACGCTGCGCCACGACAACTGCACAAGGAACTTGAGTCGGGGCTGCGCCCTTTTGACATCGGGCGCGACCTGCGGCCGGTGGCGGAGTTGATCGCCGACGCGTTCACCAATGAGCTGGACCCGCGCGGGTTGGCCGCGCTGCGCGAAATGCGCATCATGAGTCATCTGAGCGGGCTGCTCAAGCTGCTCAGCCGCGGCACGGGCGACCTGGACGATGTGTTTACCGGTTACGTCTGGGTCGAGGACGGCCGCATCGTCGGCAACATCACGGTGCAACGCGCCGACAAGTATGGCAACCGCTGGCAGATCGCCAACGTGGCCGTGGCCCGGAAGTATCGCGGGCGCGGCATCGCGCGCCTGCTCATGCATCGCGCGCTCGACCACGTAGCTGCCGCCGACGGGCGCTGGGCGGTGCTGCAGGTCTACGATCACAACACGGTGGCGCGCACACTCTATGCGCACCTGGGATTTGAGGAAGTGGGCGGCATGGTCGATCTGGTGCTGGACCGGCTGCCGCGTGTCACTATGCCGGCGCGGCGCAGCGATTTCCGGCCGTTTAGTGGGCAGAACTGGCAGCCGCTATACGACTTGGCGACGGCGCAACTGAACACGCAAGCCCAGTGGTGGCGCAGCCTGCGGCGCAGCGACTTTCAGATTGCGCTGGACCAGCAGTTCTCCGAATGGATGTGGCGGAGCTTGGGCAAGCAGCGCGTCCTACGGCGCTGTTTCCAGAGCTTCCGCCGCTTTGAGGCCGCCGCCATCCTGACGGTTGCCCGCTGGCGCGGGGAGCACCGGCTGGAGATGTGGGTGCGCCCCGAGCAGTATGGCGCGCTGGAAGAGCATGTGGTGCAGTGGGCGCTGGCCGCGCTGCAGGAATACCCGCGCGCGCCGCTTCGCACAACGCTGGCGGCCAGTCACAGCGCGGGGCTGGTGGTGCTGCAGGAGTACGGTTTCCGCCGCACGCAAACGCTGGTTACCATGCGTCGCCGCGTGGGCGACGGCTAGGCGAATCCTGATGTTCTACCGTGAGCGGAGGAGAGCGAGATGGGCAAGCTAGTCTTACGGATCGTGATCAATGCGGTGGCGCTGTGGGTCGCGGCCTATGTTGTACCGGGCATCGGCGTGACCAGTGACGTGGCGGGCCTGCTGGTGGCTGCGGTCGTCTTTGGTTTGGTCAATGCCTTGATCAAGCCTGTCCTTAGTATTGTTTCCTGTCCGATCACCCTGCTGACGCTGGGTTTGTTTACGTTAGTCATCAACGCCCTGATGCTGATGCTGACGGACTATTTTGCGAGAGGGTTGACCGTAGACGGCTTTATGC
>CAYJQA010000640.1:0-3151 GCA_964372065.1 uncultured Litorilinea sp. | reverse complement strand
GCGTTGGGGCGCGTGCACGCGGCGTTGGGGCACGATGCGATCGCCCAGGCACTGCTGGATGATGCTCTAGCAATGGGCCGGGAGTCGGGCGAACTGCGGCTGGTTCTCGAACCGCTGGCCGAGTTGGGGCGGCTGGAGTTGGCGCAGGGCAATATCGTCGCGGCTAAGGCTCACTTTGACGCCGGTCTAGAAGCCTTCGCCAAGTTGGGCGAGCCGCACAGCAACTATATCGTCGGCGTCTGGCTGGGGCTGGGGTGGGTCGCGCTGGCCGAAGACGATTGGGACACGGCGCGGCGGCGCTTCGTCCAGACCGTGACGGCCCAGGGCGCAGCAGCCTGGCAGATGCTGGACGCGGCCGCGGGCCTGGCCGAGGTCTGCGCGGTGCAGGGGCGCGTGGATGACGCCGCCGCGCTGCTGGGACTAGTCGCAGCGTCACCGTCCACGGCCGCGTTCACGCGCCGCCGCGTCACGCAGGCGGCGGCGCGGTTGGGATTGACGTTTGCCGCCGCCCCGCCGGATGACTGGCGGGCGGCGCTTGCGGAGCTGTTGGCCAGGTTGCAGATGTCGCCCGCTCCCCAATAGGTATGGCATTGGCAGGCCTTGGCCGCGACATATCCCTGTCCCGGGGATCTGTTCTTGGCCGGTCAAAAACCCGTTGACATCCGCTATGGCTTCTGCTAGGATGGCGGTAGGGGCTGAACTATACGTATAGTTCATGCCCATTTGCTCCCTTTTCTCCGAATTGTCGTGCAAAACAAGCCAATGGTTGCCAAGGGCAAGAAGTCGCGCGTCACGCTGCAAGACGTTGCCGATCTTGCCGGCGTGAACAGAGTCACCGCATCGGTGGCCTTAGGGCGTTCCCCGCAAGGCGGCACGCGTGTGTCCGAAGCCACGCGCCGCCGTGTCCTGGACGCGGCGCATCGTCTCAGTTACACGCCGAACGCCCTCGCACGGGCCTTACAGGGCGAGCGCACGAACATCATCGGCTACTATGCGGGGTACGAAACCCTGAACGTGTTTCACTCTTTCTCGGCTGCGATCCTGAACGGTCTGCAACGTAGTTGCCGCCGGCACAGACAGGACCTGCTGCTGTTCGGCAGCTTTGAGCGCGACACCGACGCCGACATCTACGCCGCATTGCTGAGCGGGAAGATCGACGGCCTGGTCATGTTGCCGACGCCACTCAGCCCGGTCATGGATCGGCTGTTCGAGTCGCCGCTGCCGATTGTCGCCATCGCCAACACCCACCCGGCGGTGCCGTCGGTCGTGGTGGACGATGTGGGCGGCTCGATCCAGATTGCCCGGTATTTGGCCGCGAAAGGACATCGGCGCGTGCTCTACCGGACACATGTGGAGAAGCGTACTTCGAGTGTGCGGCGGGCGGAAGCCTTTGTGGCCGCGGCCGGCGATCTGGGCATGGCGGTCATCGTCACGCACGCCGGCGATCAACACCTGCTGACGGGTGACGAGATCGCGCTGCTGACCGGCGCCAAGGAGCAGCGCCCTACGGCGGCCGTCTGTTGGATGGACCTGTGCGGCTATGCGCTGTTGGCCCAATGTGAGGCATTGGGGTTGTGCGTGCCGGATGATCTGGCTATCGTGGGCTTTGACGGCGTGGCAACTCCGATCAAGCCGGAGCGGGCGCTGACGACCGTGGCCGCGCCGTGGGGCGATGTCGCCGAGCAGGCTGTGGAGCAGTTGTTGGCATTGCTGGCGGGCGACCGCGTGCCGTCGGAGACGGTCCTTCCGGTGGCATTACAGATCGGCGATACGGCGTAACCCTGGACAGGGAGAAAGGAGCGCGCCGCCAGCGTAAGCAGATGGGGGCAACTGGTGAGATTCCTAAAAACGCTTTGCGATCAAGTGGAACAACCCAACGTTGGTCTTTTCCCCTGACCGGAAAGGAAGTGGAAGCATGTCTAGCCGCAGGTCTCTCTCAAGACGGCATTTTCTGCAACTGAGCAGCACCGTCATGGCTACGTCGTTGTTGGCTGCGTGCGCGCCCAGCGCCCCGCCGGGCGAAGCGGCGCAGCCCCCCGCAGGCGACCAGGCGGCCCCGGCTGCCGGCGCGCAGGCCCCGCAGTCGCTCCCCGAGTTACTCGGCCCCGATATGCCCGGCAGCCCGAATCATGCCAAGGGGTGGACAACCAACCTGCCGGACCTCCCGGCGGGATATCCGCCCGCGCCGGGGCAGGAGCCGATCGAGATTTCGGCTACTCGTCGCGTCGACGCGCAGACCAGGTTTGCCCAGGGCGATTCCCTCGATAACAACCCCTGGTCGCGCATGATCGAGAAGCTGTTTGGCGTGAAGTTCACGGTGGCCTGGACGTGGGCTACCGTGGATGAGCAAAATTCCAAATACAACTTAGCGATGGCGAGTGGCGATATGCCCGACTACCTGGAAACGGTGCCGCTGACCGTTTTCGTCAAGATGGTCGAGGCGAATCTCTTGGAAGACATCACCGACGCCTATGAGGCGTACGCCAGCCCGCGCTGGAAGGACCTCTGGGCGGAATACGGCGAACGACCGTGGACGTGGAGTAAGGTCAACGGGCGCGCTTACGGCTTTCCGCGCGTCGAGGACTTGGCGCATAACGACTCGATTCTGTGGTACCGCGAGGACTGGTTTGAGCAGTTGGGCCTAGACGTGCCCACCACGTTGGACGAACTGTATGCCGTGACCAAGGCCATTGTGGACGCCGATATCGGTTCGGGCGCGCCCGGCACGACTATCGGCCTCATGGCGAACAAGGACTATGCCCACACCTGGTATGGCAGCCTGGATTCCATCTGGGGCGCGTATGGGATCATCCCTGACCACTGGAGCAAGGAAGGCGACGGGCTGATGTTCGATGGCATCCGCCCGGAGATGAAGGAGCCGCTGGCGCTACTCAACCAGTGGTACCAGGACGGCATCTTCCGCAAAGACTTCTTTACCATGGAGACGTCCAATTCCTTGCAGGACCTGGCGTCCGGTCAATGCGGTGTCCACTTCACGCCCTCTTGGGGCGCGAATCTGGATGCGGTGACCAACGACCCCAATACGCGGTGGGCGTTTACGGGTATTCCCGCCGGGGCCGATGGCCGTAAGGCCAGACACACCGAGAACAACTTACGGTATGAGTCTTTCTGCTTCCGCAAGTGGATGCCT
>CAYJQA010000639.1:0-3162 GCA_964372065.1 uncultured Litorilinea sp. | reverse complement strand
CGACGTCGCCCGCGCCCGCGAGCTGCTGCAGGCGCGCAGCGGAGCGCGGCGACGCCACCACCTCGATCCGTCCTACTTGCAGAAGGCGATCCACGCCGCACTCCGTAAGCTGGGCATCAAGAAGCACGCAGGTTGCCACACCTTTCGCCACTCGTTTGCCACGCACCTGTTGGCCGATGGCGTACTCGCGCGGGGTAAGCGGGCCGGCATACGGCGGCGTGGCCGTCTGGCCGCGGTTGATCTCGTGGTGGTTGCCGTTGACGTGCAGGGCGATGGGCGTCTCCGGGTTGATCCCCTGCAACTGCTTGACCCACGCGAGGGTATCTTCGACCGGTCCGCACGTCACTTCGTGGATGTTGCGGCCGTCAATGGTGACTGCCAGCGCCTCCGACCGCAGCCGCCGTCCGCCGCAGGTAGGGCAGGGGCGGACGCTCATGTATTCTTCCAGCTTGGCCTTAACGTAGTCGCTGGTGGACTCGGCAAAGCGGCGCTGCAAGTTGGCGACCACGCCGCTGAAGCCGGTCTCGTAGTAGCGTAGCTCGCCGCCGGTGTTGTGATATTCGATCTTGACCCGCTCCTGCTTGTGCGGAGGGCCATAGAGGATGATGTCGCGCTGTTTGGCGCTCAACTCGCGCAGGGGCGCGTTGTAGGGAATCGCATACTGGCGGCAGACGGCCTTGAGCAGTTGGCCGTAATAACCGTCGGTTTCGTCGTCGCTGCTGCGCCGCCACGCGATCACTGCGCCGTCGGCCAAGCTCAACTCCTCGTCCAGGATTAGGTCGGGGTCGAACTCCTGCAGACCGCCCAGGCCGGTGCAGGTGGGGCACGCGCCGTGCGGGCTGTTGAAGGAAAAGGTGCGCGGCTCAATCTCGGGCAGGCTGGTGCCACACTTGACGCAGGCGAAATGCTCGCTGTAGGTGCGGTCTTTGGGGTTGTCGGCGTCGGTGACGTCGGCGATCACCAGGACGCCTTCACCCAAACGGAGCGCGGTCTCCACGGAATCGCTGAGGCGGGCCAGGTCGACGCCGGGGATCGTTGCGTCGGGGTTGTCGGGGTCGGGCTGCGCCTGATGCACCACCAGGCGGTCAACCACAGCCTCGATGGTGTGCATCTTATAGCGGTCCAGGTCGGGAACCTCGGTCACTTCGTAGATTTCGCCGTTGACGCGCACGCGCACGTAGCCCTGCTTTTGCAGTTCCTCGAAGATGCCCTTGTGGTGGCCTTTGCGTGCATTGATGAGCGGGGCCAAGATGAGGAGTCGCACGCCGTCGGGCATCTCCATGATGCTGTCGACGATCTGGGTGGCCGTCTGTTGGGTGATAGGTTCACCGCACACGGGACAGTGGGGATGGCCGACGCGGGCATAGAGCAGACGTAGATAATCGTAGATTTCGGTGACAGTACCGACGGTCGAGCGCGGGTTGCGGCCGGAGCCTTTTTGGTCAATCGAGATGGCGGGGCTAAGCCCTTCGATCTGGTCGACATTGGGCTTTTCCATCAGCCCCAGGAATTGCCGGGCGTAGGACGAGAGCGACTCCACATAGCGGCGTTGTCCTTCGGCGTAGATGGTATCGAAGGCCAGGCTGCTTTTGCCGCTGCCGCTGAGGCCGGTGATCACGACCATCTTGTCGCGGGGGATCTCGAGGTCAATGTTCTTGAGATTATGCTCGCGTGCGCCCCGCACGATGAGTTTGTCCAGAGCCATGAGTGCGCCCCCTATCACAAAGGTACCGTGGACAGGCGAGAACAATTGTTCTCACGAATGGGTATTGTAGGCCAATTGGCGACCCAACACAAGTTCCGCGCGCGGTATTTGCGCCGCCCGATCAAGCGCCGCGCGGTTGTCCGAAGCCGCTAGCATACGGTATAGTGGGCCGCGATGTCGTAAGTTTTCTCCCCTGCCGCGATGATGACGTGGCGCACATTCGAGGAGATACGCGATGGGTGAGGTTGTGCGGATGGCAACGCCGGACCAACTGGCCGCCGACCTGACGGCCGCGATGGATCATCTGTGGGAAGAGATCGCCGAGTTGGAGCCGCATGAGTGGGAGACGGCGCAAGTCGCGCCCGGCTGGACGCCCAAGGCCGTGCTGGCGCATGTGGCATTTTGGGACGACTATGACCGGCGGCGGATGGAAGCGGCGCTGGCCGGGATGTCGCGCGGCGCTTTTGCGCGGCCCGCGGCGGACAACGACGCGCGCGCCGCGCGGGACGCGGATCGGCCCTGGGATGAGGTGGTGGCCGCGGCGACCGCAGCGCGCGCGGCGCTGGTCACGTTTGCCCGCGAGCTGCCGCCGGCGGCGTTGGCGGCGACCTATGCCGAGGGCGACCGGCAGTTCTCCGTCCTGGCCCAACTGCAACACCTGGCGCGCCACACCGCCGAACATGCGGCCAGCCTGCACGCCTACTGCGGGTCGCTGGCGCGCTGGACGCGGGCGGGGCTGCGCGCCATGATGGAGGAGCAGCACGCCAACCTGTTGGACGCGTGCGCCGGGCTCGACGAGGCGACCATGCTGGCGACCGCGGTGTGCGGCGTGTGGTCCATCCGTGATGTGTTGGCGCATGTGGCAAGCTGGAACGAGCTATGCGCGCGCCTGGTGGTGCAGTGGCCGGAGCCGGACCCGGCGACGATCCGCGAATGGGCCTGGCAGCCGGGCGATACGATGGCGGCCATGAACGATCGGCTGATGGCGGCGCGGCGCGACCTGACACTGATCGAGGTCTATGACGCGCTGAGCACCTATCACCGGCGGATACTAAGCGCGTATGACCGCACCGCCGATGTCGACCTGGAGAGCGTCGGGGCCACGTGGGGCGCGCCGGGACCGCTGGGGTGCTTCCTGTACGAAGTGTATGTCCACGAGGCCGAGCACGCGGCGCAGATCTGGGCCTATCGCGCCGGGCTGATGGACGCGGAAGCGGGCAAGGACCGCAGCGACGACGCGCTGTAGGGAGAAGAGATCTCACGCAAAGCCGCAAAGAACGCCAAGAAAAGCCGGAGAAGACTTGACCGCAAAGGACACAGAGATCACAAAGGCAGAAGAAACAGTGTGAGTCAGCATGACGAGAATCTCGTTTGCTTTGACATCAGCGTTCCTTTTGTGCTCTTTGTGCTAGCCACATATCACTTTGGTCACGGATAGGGTTTGAAGCGCAAAGGGA
>CAYJQA010000638.1:0-3163 GCA_964372065.1 uncultured Litorilinea sp. | reverse complement strand
ATGCTACCCTACACGCCGCTGCACCATCTCTTGCTGGATGCACCCGGCCCCACCGTCCTGGTCATGACCTCCGGCAATCTGGCCGAGGAACCCATCATCACGGACAACGACGACGCGCTCACGCGCCTGGCCCCGCTCGCCGACGCCTTTCTGCTGCACAACCGGGACATCCACATCCCCTGCGACGACTCCGTCGTGCGCCGTCTGGGCGACGTGACGCTACCCATCCGCCGCAGCCGCGGGCTTGCGCCACAGCCGATCCGGCTGCCCTTCGCCGTGACGCCGGTGCTGGCGGTCGGCGGCGAACTCAAGAACACGCTCTGTCTCACCAACGACCGCTATGCCTTTCTCTCCCAACACATCGGCGACCTGGAGAACCTGGAAACGCTGGCGGCCTTTGAGCGCATCCGCGACCACCTCCAGCGCCTCTTTCGCTGCCACCCGCAGGCCGTCGCCTGTGACCTCCACCCAGGCTACCTGGGCACGCGCTGGGCTCAGGAATACGCCGCGGCGACGAGTCTGCCGTTGATCGCCGTCCAGCACCACCATGCCCACCTTGCCAGCCTCATGGCCGAGCACGGGCTTGGCCCCGACGACCAGGCCATCGGCGTTATCTTCGATGGAACCGGCTATGGCCCGGACGGGACGATCTGGGGCGGCGAGTTGCTTGTCGGTGGCTATACGAATTTCTCGCGACTGGGACGCTTGCACCCCTTCCCCCTGCCGGGCGGTGACGCCGCCATCAAGCGCCCCTACCGCGTCGCGCTGGCGCTGCTGGCCGCGCACGGCTTGCCCTGGCGCGACGACCTGCCGCCGGTCGCAGCCTGCCCGCCCGCCGAGCGCCGCGTCTTGGCGCAGCAGCTCGACCGCGCCGTCAACACCGTCCCCACCAGCAGCGCCGGTCGCCTCTTCGACGCCGTGGCAAGTCTGGCCGGCGTCCGCCAGACCGTCGCCTACGAGGCGCAGGCCGCGCTGGAACTGGAGGCCCTGACCGCGCCCCTGACCGAACCCACCTACCGCCTGCCCGTCAACCCCTTGAATTCTTACGGTTCTACGCTACAATCGGAGCTACAATTTGAGTGGCGCACGGACGCATTGCTGGCGGCCGTCGTAGACGACGTGACCCGCGGCGTTGCGCCGGGCGTCATCGCGGCCCGCTTTCATCACGGCCTGGCCGACGCCATTCTGGCGGCGTGTCAAGCCGCCGCCGCGACCACCGACCTGCGGACCGTCGCGTTGAGCGGCGGCGTCTTTCAGAACACGACGCTGCTCCAGTTGGCGCTGGCGCGGCTGCACGAGGCCGGTTTTGCGCCGTTGGTCCATCGCCAAGTGCCGCCCAACGATGGCGGTCTGGCGCTCGGCCAAGCCCTGGTCGCCCACGCCCGTCTAGCTTGCACCGGTTGACCCATGTCAACCTGAAAGGATAGTCGCTTATGTGTTTGGGAGTCCCCGGCAAGATCGTCGAAATCTACGAGACGGATGGCGTCCGCATGGGCAAGGTGGACTTCGGCGGCATCTTCAAGGAAGCCTGTCTCGACTTTGTCCCCGAAGCGCAAATCGGCGACTACACCATCATCCACGTCGGCTTTGCCATCACGCAGCTCGACGAAGCCAGCGCCCAAGAGACACTGGCGATCCTCCAGGAGATGGACGCGCTGGCGGAGCAACTGGAGACCGACGCGACATGAGGTATCTGGACGAGTTCCGCGACCCGGCGTTGGCCCGGCGGCTCCTGGATGAGATCCATCGCCTCACCACCCGGCCCTGGGCCATCATGGAGGTCTGCGGCGGGCAGACGCACTCCATTATCCGCAATGGTCTGGACCAATTGCTCCCGCCGCAGATCGAGTTAATCCACGGCCCCGGCTGCCCCGTCTGTGTCACGCCGCTCGCCATCATCGACCAGGCGCTTGCCATCGCCGCCCGGCCCGACGTCATCTTCTGCTCCTTCGGCGACATGCTGCGCGTGCCCGGCAGCGGTCGCGACCTCTTTGCGGTTAAGAGCCAGGGCGGTGACGTGCGGATCGTCTATTCGCCTCTAGATGCGCTCAAGCTGGCCCGCGCCAACCCCGACCGTCAGGTCGTCTTTTTCGCCATCGGCTTCGAGACCACCGCGCCCGCCAACGCGATGGCCGTTGCCCAGGCCAAGCGCCTGGGCGTCCGCAACTTCACGGTGCTTGTCTCCCATGTGCTCGTCCCGCCCGCCATCGAAGCCATCATGCGCTCGCCCGCCAACCGCGTCCAGGCGTTCTTGGCCGCGGGCCATGTCTGTAGCGTCATGGGCACATGGCAGTACGACCCGTTGGCGCGGGAGTTCCATGTGCCCATCGTCGTCACCGGCTTTGAGCCGCTGGACATCCTGGAAGGCGTGCGCGCCACTGTGCGCCAACTGGAGCAGGGCCGCAGCGAGGTAGAAAACGCCTATCCCCGCGCCGTGACCGCCGCGGGCAACCGGCCCGCCCAGGCGCTCTTGGCCGAGGTGTTCGAGGTCACGGACCGCGCCTGGCGCGGCATCGGCGTCATCCCATCCAGTGGGTGGCGGCTGGCCCCGGCCTATCGCGACTTTGATGCGGCTATCCGCTTCGGCGTGGGCGACATCGCGACGCGCGAATCGCCGCTCTGCCACAGCGGCGAAGTGCTGCAAGGGCGGCTTAAGCCCAACCAATGCCCGTCTTTCGGCAAGGAATGCACGCCCCAAACGCCCCTGGGTGCGACTATGGTCTCCGGTGAAGGAGCCTGCGCCGCCTACTATCGTTACGGTCGCTTTGCGCCCGTCCAGTTGGACCCGGCCTAGAGAGTACCCCATGCCCGACGCGCTCGACTTCAGCAACTGGTCTTGCCCGCTGCCCCTCCGCAACCACCCCAACATCGTCATGGGGCACGGCGGCGGCGGCAAGCTCTCCGCCGACCTGATTGACCACCTCTTTGTGCCCGCCTTCGCCAACACCACGTTGGCGACGCTGGGCGACGCCGCCGTGCTGGACGCGCCGGGCAGCCGCCTCGCCTTCACGACCGATTCCTTTGTCGTGCGCCCGCTCTTCTTCCCCGGCGGCTCCATCGGCGACCTGGCCGTCAACGGCACAGTCAACGACCTCGCCATGAGCGGCGCGCGCCCGCTCTACCTGACCGCCGGCTTCATCCTTGAAGAGGGTCTGCCGCTAAC
>CAYJQA010000637.1:0-3169 GCA_964372065.1 uncultured Litorilinea sp. | reverse complement strand
CTCAACGACAACGGTCAGCGCCAGAGCGCACGCCTGGCCGAACTGCTGGCGGGCCAACCGATCAGCGCCGTCTATTCCAGCCCGCTGGAACGCTGTCTGGAAACCGCCACACCGGTCGCCGCCGCGCTGGGCCTGTCCGTAATCCCTGAACCCGGCGTGGTGGAAGTAGACTATGGTGAGTGGCAGGGCGGCAATCTAAAGGAACTCGCCAAGACGCCGGAATGGCAACTGGTGCAGCATCACCCCGGCAGCTTTTGTTTTCCCGGCGGCGAGTCGCTCCACCAGGTGCAAGCGCGGGCCGTCTGGACGGTGGAGCGCCTCGTGCGCGAGCACCCCAACCGGTTGATCGCGGTCTTTAGTCACGGCGACGTGATCCGGACCACGCTCGCCCACTACATGGGCACGCCCATCGACCTGTTCCAGCGGCTGATCATCGGCACGGCGTCGGTCAGCGCCCTGGCGTTTCATCACGTGCGCCCGCTGGTGTTGTTTACCAATTACCTGGCCGAGCTGCCCAAATTCGAGTGGCCGGCCGACGAGCCGGCTCCGGCTGAGGCTCAACCCGTCCCGGCGGACGCGGCCTGACGCGCCCCGGCCCGCCACGTCACCGGCCATGCGACCGGCATGAGAGAAGACTAGCCTATGGCCAAGTTCGCCTACGACCTCAATCCTGTCCAGCACATCGTCGCTGATGCGGTCGGTGAGCCGGGCAAGCGCACCTTTTTCCTCCAAGCCCGCGCCGGCGCACAACTCGTCAGCATCGTGCTGGAAAAGCAGGAAGTCGCCAATCTGGCGATCAGCGTGCTGCAATTGCTCGAAGAACTGGACGAAAAACACCCCGATCTGCCGCCCATCGCGGTCAAGAAAAAGCCTCTCTTTGCTGAAAGCCCCGTGGAGCCGTTCTTCCGCGTCGGCCAGTTGATGGTCGGCTATGACGAAGCCGAAGACATGATGTGGGTGGTCGCCAAGGCGTTGATCGTGGACGAAGCGGGCGCGGTCGTGGACCCGGAAACCGACGACGTGCCCGCCGTGCGCTTTGTCGCCACGCGCCAACAGATGCGCCACCTCAGCGACCACGCCCTGGAAGTCATCGCCAAAGGCCGTCCCACCTGTCCCCTGTGTGGCCGGCCCATCGACCGGGAAGGCCACTTCTGCCCGCGTTCCGATGGGCGGGCCGTCCCCGTGATTTTCTAGCGCCGCCCACACCCACGTGGCCGCCGGGGCCGCGTCCCGGCTGTAAGGAGCAGTCGCCTTTGGCTCGCAGAAACCTCTCCCGTGCGGCCACCGCCGTCCCGGCGCGCGTGACCGAAGACCAAGTTCTGACCATCCTCATGCAAGGGGACATCCGCGAGCGCGGTCTGCTGCCCTATAGCTCCAATCACAGCTTTCTTGTCACCGTGGACCACGCCGGCGTCACCCTCCCCGCCGTCTACAAGCCGCGGCGGGGCGAAAGCCCCCTGTGGGACTTTGAGTGGGGCACACTCTGCCAGCGCGAAGCCGCCGCCTATACCATCAGCCATGCGCTGGGGTGGGGGCTGGTGCCGCCGACCGTCCTGCGCGACGGCGCACATGGCATCGGCAGTGTCCAACTCTTTATCCCCAACGACGAAGCCGCCCACTACTTCACCGTCCAAGAGGACGCGCGCTATACCGGCGCGCTGCGCCGCCTGGCGATCTTCGATTTCGTGGTCAACAACGCCGACCGCAAAAGCGGCCATTGCCTGATCGCCGCCGACGGCGGGCGCGGCGCCATCGGCGAGGACCATCGCCTGTGGGCCATTGACCACGGCATTTGCTTTCACGTCGAATACAAGCTCCGCACCGTCATTTGGGAGTTCAGCGACCAACGTATCGACGACACGCTGCTGGACGACCTGCGCCGGCTCTATCGCGGCGTCACCCACGCCGACAGCGCCGTCGCCGCCGACCTTTGCGCGCTGCTCAGCGGTCCGGAGCGCAACGCGCTGCTGGCGCGCCTACAGACCTTACTGCACACACGGACCTACCCGGCCCCGCAAATTCATCGCCGCAACTATCCCTGGCCGCCGGTCTAACCGCGACGGCAGCCGACAAGGACGCTACATGAAAGCTGTTTTGATGGCAGGCGGAGACGGCTCACGGCTGCGCCCGTTGACCGTAGGCCGCCCTAAGCCGCTCGTCCCTATTGTCAACAAGTCGGTCATGGCGCATATTTTAGACCTCCTCAAGCACTACGGCATCACCGAGGTCATCGTCACCGTACGCTATATGGCGGCCGCCATCCAGGATTTCTTCGAAGACGGGCGCGCGCTGGGGATGCAGCTCACCTATGTCGTGGAAGACGCGCCTTTGGGCACGGCGGGCGGCGTCAAGAACGCGGCCGCTTATCTGGACGACACCTTTCTGGTCATCAGCGGCGACGCGCTCACTGACTTTAACCTGGAACACATCATCGCCTTTCACAAGGCGCACCAGGCGCTGGCCACCCTGACGCTCACCCGCGTCCCCAACCCGCTGGAGTTCGGCGTCATCATCACCGACGAAGACGGCCACATCGCCCAGTTTCAAGAAAAGCCCAGTTGGGGCGAGATCATCTCCGATACCGTCAACACCGGCATCTATGTGCTGGAACCCAGTGTGCTCGACCTGATCCCCGCGGACACCGCCTACGACTTCGCCACTGATTTGTTCCCCAACATGCTGGCTATGGGGCTGCCCGTCTACGGCAACATCGCCGAAGGCTATTGGTGCGATGTCGGCAACTTCGACGAGTATCGCCGCGCCACGTCCGACATGCTCTATGGCAAGATCAACCTGGTCGAGCCTTTGGGCAACCACATCGGCGGCGGCATCTGGACCGGCGACGACGTGGAGATCGCGCCCAGCGCCCAGCTCTACGGCCCCATCTATTTGGGCAACGGCGTCAAGATCAAGGGCAATGTCACGCTCTACGGCCCCTGTGTGGTGCGCGACTACACCATCATCGACGCCTACTGTCGCGTCGAACGCTGCATTCTCTGGCGCAACAACTATGTGGGCGAGAACTGCGAGCTGCGGGGGGCCATCATCACCCGCCAGTGCAGCGTCAAAGCCAAAGCCGTGGTCCTGGAAGGCGCGGTCATCAGCGACCAGTGCATCCTGGGCGAAGGCTGCATCATCCACACCGATGTCAAGCTTTGGCCGCGCAAGG
>CAYJQA010000636.1:0-3175 GCA_964372065.1 uncultured Litorilinea sp. | reverse complement strand
GACTTTGTTGCATTATGTAGAGCAAGCCGTCCTCAAAGTGCTTCGCTTTTGTCCCTGGCATGGTTCAATCTGGCATATTCTATTGCCGGGAAAAATGAGATTTCAACATGAAATCCCCCTATCGCCGCCGCTTCCCCTATTGCCTTTCACCCGGCCGGGTGATATAGTCGATTCACAGACGTCGTATACCCATTCAAGTTCGCCTACCTGCATCACGCCCGCAGGTAGGATGGGGACATTGCCCGCCCCAGACCCACGGCGATAAGTCGGCGGTGTGGGTTATTCCTTATTGGACCGCGCCAACCAAAACCCACCACAGGATAGTAGCGACAATGAATTAGAACAACGGCCACACCTCAACAGCCAACACCGGGCAGGAGACGGTCGCACCGTCTCGAAAGGCGGCAACCTATGCAGCATCACATCGCCATCCGCGCCGGACGTCCGCAAGGCGTGTTTGTACGTGAAGTACAGCGCCCCAACCGACGCGCCTGGGCGCGCCGAACCGTAGTAGTCCTTCTCGTTGTCCTCCTCGCGGGCTTGTTCGCCTGGGCCAAGATTGCAGTCGCCGCCACGACCGACGTGGTAAACATTCCTATCGGCGCCGCCGCCGACGATGCTGAGGAACTAGGCGCGATTAGCGTAGACCCTGGCGCAATGTATCATGGCAGCACCGATCTGGAGCTAGTCCAAGACATAGACGCGCCGCCGTTCGGGGATCAGGCGGTTGGGCTGCGCTTCTTGGGGATCGCGGCCCCCCAGGGCGCGACGATCACGGACGCCTACGTCACCTTCTATGCGGTCTCCGCCGACTCACCCAATACTAACGGTGGCGCGACCAACCTGGTCATCGCCGGGCAGGCCGCGGGCAACCCGACCACGTTCGGGTCAGCCCACCGCGACATCTCCGGTCGCCCCCGCACGAGCGCCAAAGTCAATTGGTCGCCGTTAGCTTGGACGGCGAGAACCACCTATCCTACGCCGAGCTTGGCCGCGATTGTGCAGGAGATCGTGAATCGAGCCGATTGGTCGCCCGGTAACGCGATGGTCTTTGTCATCACCGGCAGCGGCTCGCGGTCCGCCAGCAGCTACGAAGGCAGCATCAGTGTAGGCAACCCCAGCCAAGTGCCTGTGCTGCACCTAGCGTGGGCGTCCGGCGACCAGCCGGCCCTGTTCCTGCCGCTGGTGCGCGACGACTAACGTCCTGCCGGGACGGAAGCGATGGATGTTCGTCTCTGCTGACAACCGTCGTGGACATGGCACACCGCGCCGGAGAACACACTGGGGTAGCGATAAGCAATAGCGGGTAGGAATGGCTGATTTCATTCCTACCCGCTAATTCGCGCAATGGCTGGATTCGCTGTAACCCACTGTAGCGACCAACCGCAAAAAGGGCATTCCTCAACCCAAAAGGCACAGCCAATTGCACTGTTCTTGGCGAGTCTAAACGAGCTTCTCAAGACGAGAAAGAGCTGAAAATGAGTAAACATCATTTCAGCCTTTTCATGATCTTAACTCATGTTACGCAGTAAGTGAGGCTTGAGCCAAGAGCGGAGACTGCAAAGCCTGCAAAGATTGAAAGGCCGAGAGTAAAGCTGAGAGATAGAGTTTGGACTTCAAGGCATAGTGATTAAGCTTGGTTTGGGTACGCAGCCATTCCAGTTTGACGAAAGTACAGAGAGCGGCGAAGAAATGATTGGTCTGCGTGGGTGTGTCAAATATCGTGTGTAAACAGAATGACCATTGCAGCGCATTGAAAATGTAGGTCGCCGCGTGATGAGATCGTGTCAACCAGTTCAGGTCATGCGGGCGTCGCCGCCGGCCCGTTACGGGATCGGCATGCGTCCTTCAAAGCGGATGACCAGTTGGTTGAGAATCTTGGCCCACTCTCGCACAGGCGCACTCCATTTCTTGGTGACATTATCGTTGACCAGATAGAGCAGCTTTCTGACCGCCTCTGTGGTCGGAAAACTGCCTTTGGTCTTGATGATCTGGCGCAGTTGGCGATGGTAGCCTTCGACCGTATTGGTGGTGTAGATGAGCCGGCGGATCTGGCCGGGATAAGCAAACATAGTGGCCAACTCTTCCCAGTTGTTCTCCCAACTGCGCACGGCAATGGCGTACTTGTGGCTCCACTTCTCCCCGAGTTGAAGTAGTTGGCTCTCGGCCTCTTCTCGGGTTGCCGCCTGGTAGATGGCCTTCAGGTCCTGGGTAAACAGCTTGCGGTCCGGCCACGAGACATACCGCAGGCTATGCCGAATCTGGTGAATGATGCAGCGCTGAACCTGCGCCTTCGGCAAGACGGCGTGGATGGCATCGGAAAAGCCGGTCAGTCCATCGACACAGGCAATGAAAATGTCCTCGACCCCGCGCGCCTGCAGGTCAGTGACCACACTCAACCAGAAGTTGGCGCCTTCTCCTCCGGCGCCGATCCAGTGTCCCCACACATCTCGGTGGCCTTCCAGATCGACGCCAAGCACTGTGTAGACGGCTGTGTTCTCGACTTTGCCTTCCCGGCGTAGCTTGATGTGGATGGCATCCAGATAGGCAATCGGGTAGACCTTTTCCAAGGGCCGATTCTGCCACGCTTCGACCAGGGGCCAGACCTTGTCCGTAATCGCACTGATGGTTGTCGCTGACACCTCAATGCCATACAGCTCTTCCAGCATCGACTGGATATCTCGAGTCGAGTTGCCCCTGGCATAGAAGGTGAGCACCTTTTCTTCGATCTCGTTGCTGTTGGCCTGATGCTTTTCCAGCAGCTTGGACTGAAATTCGCCCTTCCGGTCCCGAGGTACCCGAATCTGGGTCTCGCCTCCCGACGTGCGCAGGCTTTTGTCACGCTTCCCATTGCGGCTGTTGCCTGAATTTCGCCCTTTGGCCGCGTAACGCTCATAGCCCAACTGCTCGGATATCTCGGCTTCCAGCATCGTTTCCAGCGTCTCGGCAAACAACCGCGAAAAAATACCCCCCTTGCCGAAAAAGTCGTCGATGCTCTCGGCTTTACCTAATTCCTGCTGGATCATCTCGACAGAGGGCAGATACCCTTGAATAGCCTGTCTATTTCCTTCTGTTCGCTTGCTCATGGAATGGCTCCTTCTTGGTCAGTCCCAATTTCCCGTCTACTCTATTGGAGTCACTCCATTTACACAAACTATCTTACACCCTCTAGGGC
>CAYJQA010000635.1:0-3179 GCA_964372065.1 uncultured Litorilinea sp. | reverse complement strand
GCATTTGCGAGATCAGTTGTTCTGGAAGCGCGAAAACCCCAGAACGCGCATCTTTTCATACACGCTCTAATCGGAGTTGGGAAGGGGAGAAAAGCAACCTCCGTAGGGGGCAAAGCAAGCAGCAGCGATCAGTTTTCAGCGGTTAGCAAAGGCGAAAGGCAGCACGTATCACAGACCCGCCCCTACGGCGGGAACTGGCGGATAGGCAGGCTGGGAAATGGTGTTTGGGGGGGCAAGCGGCGAAAAACGGGCGGAGCTATGCGGATTAACAAATTAATCCGGTTATCGTAGAGACCTCACCCCCGGCCCCTCTCCAGTCGGGGCTGGAGAGGGGAGACAGGCAGGGCGGATGGGGTTCTGTGTGGGTGGGGGGCGGGCAGGGAGCGGAAAATCAGCAGGGGCGCCGACGGGCGGCGCGGTGGTGTCAGTCTTCGGCGGCGCCCAACAGGACTAACCCCGCCAGCGCCTGCATTGCCGCGCCCCGGCGCAGGAGCGACCCCGGCCACAGCAGGAAGAATCCCGCGATATGTGATACAGGCGATGGCAAGCGCTCGTTCAAGACACGCAAAAAGCGTTTGCCCAATAGGGTCGTTACGATGCCGTCCAGCAGCACCAGCAGTGCTACTCTCTTTTTCATGACCGATCCCTCCCTCAACTTACCGCACCAGTACGAAAACGCCGCGGGCCCGCGGCGGGGATGTCCTGTGCGGAGATTATAGGCAAGGTGTGCCCGAACCGGCGCGGTTATGAGCAGACCTAACCCCCGACAAGCCGCGTAAAACCCGCCGGAGGGGAAGTTCGTGTAGCCATTAAAGATCAAAAACTCATGCACTTCAAGCAAGATCCCGCCGACAGGGTCAAGCGTGTTCTGTAACGCCCGCTCAGACCGGCGGCGCAGCGGCTTGCGAACCACCACCACTGCGTACAAAATTCGACAGCGTCAGGGCGTCTCGCCGTGCAGCCGTCTGGCGGCGGGTGAGGATATGCCAATCAGTAGAGTAACTTGTGAAATCTATCACTTTTGAAGATACGAAGTCGGAAACATAATACACTTAGATCCTCTCCCCAAAAGTCGTCCGGCAAGCCTGGGGGGAAACAATTGAATACCGCTGAAAGGGGACCCTATGCAGAAGCCCGTTAAACTCCCTTCTGACGATAAGCGGTGGCGGGTGGTTGAAGCCACGATGCGCCGCAACGGTTATCGTCCTGACGCCCTCATTGAGACCCTCCATACCGTTCAGGAATCTTTTGGCTATTTAGATAATGATGCGCTGATGTTCGTCTCACAAGCGCTGCGCGTCTCTCCCAGCCAGGTTTACGGCGTCGCCACCTTCTACCACTTCTTCAACTTGAAACCCCAGGGCGAACACACCTGTGCCGTCTGCCTCGGCACCGCCTGCTATATCAAGGGCGCGGCAAAAATCATCGAGGCAATCGAAGAAGAATATGGGATCAAGTCCGGCGAAACGACGCCCGACGACCGGCTGTCGCTGCTGACGGTGCGCTGTGTGGGCGCCTGCGGCCTGGCTCCCGCCGTCGTGTTTGACAACAACGTGCTGGGTAACGAATCTGCGGGTGGAATGCTTGAAACCATCCGGGAGCGCCTGGCGGAAGAGCGTGAGGGTGTTGCGCAATGATGACCTATGATGAACTCGCGGAGATGGCTGCCGAGTCGCGTGAAAAGCAGCAGCAGTACAGGTACTGCCTCCGGGTATGCATGGCCGCTGGCTGCCTGTCGCAGCACAGCGACAGCATCAAAGCCGCGCTCGAAGACGAAGTAAAAGCCCAGGGGCGCGAGAACGAGATCCAGATCAAGGGCGTGGGCTGCCTGGGCCTGTGCGCCGCCGGGCCGCTGGTGGCGGTCGAGCCGGATAACACGCTGTACGAGAAGGTGCAGGCGTCAGATGCGCCCGCGCTGATCGCCAGCGTCGGCAAGGCGCCGGTGAGCGAGCTGCGCTGTGACGAAACGATGCCCTTCTTCACGCGGCAGACCAAGATCGTGCTCGAAAATTCGGGCGTGATCGACCCGGAAAGCCTGGAAGATTACCTGAACGCCGACGGCTACCAGGCCCTGTACAAAGTGCTCACCGAAATGTCCCCCTCAGAAGTGATCGACGAGATCATGCAGAGCGGGCTGCGCGGGCGCGGCGGGGCAGGCTATCCCACGGGGCTGAAGTGGGCGACCGTGGCGAAGGCCTCCGGCGACACCAAGTATGTGATCTGCAACGGCGACGAGGGCGACCCCGGCGCGTTCATGGATCGCAGCGTGCTGGAGAGCGACCCGTACCGCATCCTGGAAGGCATGACTATCGCGGGCTATGCCGTGGGGTCCAACCGGGGCTACGTCTACGTGCGCGCCGAATACCCGCTGGCGATCGAGCGGCTGAAACTGGCGCTGCGCCACGCCAAGCGCAATAACCTGATGGGCGAAAATATCCTGGGAACAGGGTTTGACTTCAACCTTGAGATCCGGCTGGGGGCCGGAGCTTACGTCTATGGCGAGGAAACCGCGCTGATGGGGTCGATTGAAGGCCACCGCGGCACGCCGCGCCCGCGCCCGCCCTACCCTGCCGACCACGGTCTGTGGGGCCAGCCGACGCTGATCAACAACGTGGAAACGTACGCAAACATCGCGCCAATCTTGCGGAAGGGCAGCGCGTGGTTTGCCAGCATCGGCACGGAGAGCAGCAAGGGTACGAAGGTCTTCGCGCTGGCCGGGCAGGTGAAAAACACCGGTTTGATCGAAGTGCCGATGGGGATATCACTACGCGAAATCGTCGAGGTCATCGGCGGCGGCACGACCGGCAGCGGCGAGTTCAAGGCCGTGCAGACGGGCGGACCGACCGGCGGCTGCATCCCGGCAGCATACCTCGACGTGCCGGTGGACTACAGCTCGCTGACCCGCCTCGGCTCGATTATGGGGTCCGGCGGCATGATCATCATGGACAAAACCTCGTCGATGGTGGACGTGGCGAAGTACTTCATGGAGTTCTGCAAGAGCGAGTCGTGCGGCAAGTGCATCCCGTGCCGCGTGGGCACGGCCCAGATGTACGGCCTGCTCGACAAGATCTCGAAGGGCCAGGCAATGATGGCCGATCTCGCCCTGTTGGAGCAGCTCTGCGACCTGGTCCAGAACGCCAGCCTGTGCGGCCTGGGCGGCTCCGCGCCCAACCCGATCC
>CAYJQA010000634.1:0-3184 GCA_964372065.1 uncultured Litorilinea sp. | reverse complement strand
GAATAGCCCTGCTGATAGAGGGCGTCCTGCACCCGTTGGGCGCTGGGTTTGAGCGGCGCAGCCATACGATCCCCTTCCCTGTGGTGGCTGGCGTGGTCAACTTAGTCCTGAGTATAGCACACGGTGACTGCAAGGGTTTGTGCTCGGCGTCACGAAATAAAGTCAATCTCGCCGATTTCTTTTGCGGGCTTTCTTTTCTGTACTGGTATGATATGGGGCAATTCTTTGGGGGAGGGTCTAGCCGCCCTGGCCGCGTTTGCGGCGCCCGCCACGGGGCAGAGACGTAGCGAAAGGAAGAACGATGGCAACTCAGGACTATTTCAACGCCAAGGGGACGTTTGAGACCGGCAGCGGCCCTGCCGTGATCTACCGGCTGTCGGCGCTGCAAGCGCAGGGCGTCGCCAATATCGACCGCCTGCCCTTCTCGATTCGCGTGCTGCTGGAAGCGGCGCTGCGTCAGGCCGATGGGTTTGAGATCACCAAAGAGGCGGTCGAAACCATTGCCAAGTGGGGACCGGAGACGGCGGGCAAGGTGGAGATTCCCTTCAAGCCGGCGCGCGTGGTTCTTCAGGACTTCACCGGCGTGCCGAGCGTGGTGGACTTGGCGGCCCTGCGCAACTCCATGGCCCGTCTGGGCGGCGACCCCAAGAAGGTGAACCCGCTGGTCCCGGTGGATTTGGTGGTGGACCACAGCGTACAGGTGGATCGCTTTGGCAGCGTCCTTGCGCTGTTCTTCAACGCCGAGCGCGAATTTGGGCGCAACCGCGAGCGGTATGAGTTCCTCAAATGGGGCCAGGAGGCGTTCGACAACTTCCGCGTCGTCCCGCCCGCCACGGGCATTGTCCATCAGGTGAACCTGGAATACCTGGCGAACGTGGTGCAGAAGGGGCCGTGCAACGGGTTGGAGGTGGCCTATCCCGATTCGGTGGTGGGCACCGACAGCCACACGACCATGATCAACGGCCTGGGCGTGTTGGGCTGGGGCGTGGGCGGCATCGAAGCGGAGGCGGTCATGCTGGGCCAGCCCATCTACATGGTGCTGCCGGAGGTCGTCGGCTTCAAGTTGACCGGCCAATTGCCCGACGGCGCGACCGCGACGGACCTGGTGCTGCGCGTGACCGAGATGCTGCGCACGAAGGGCGTGGTGGAGAAGTTTGTCGAGTTCTATGGGCCGGGACTGGATAACCTGACCTTGGCCGACCGCGCCACCATTGGCAATATGGCCCCCGAATATGGCGCGACCATCGGCTTCTTCCCGGTGGATAGCGAGACGCTGCGCTATCTGGCCGGCACGGGGCGCAGCGAAGAACTGGTGGACCTGGTGGAGCGCTACTGCAAGGAGCAGGGGCTGTTCCATACGGCGGAGACGCCGGAACCGGTCTTTAGCGATAAGTTGGAGCTGGACATGGGGACGGTGGTGCCGAGCCTGGCCGGTCCCAAGCGGCCCCAGGATCGGGTGGACCTGAGTGGGATGAAGAGCCAGTGGGAGACCGGGCTGACCGCGCCGGTAGGCCCGCGGGGCTTCGGCCTGAGCGCCGAGCAGGCAGGCAAGCGCGTGCACATCCGGCAGGGTGGGCGCGAGTTTGAGCTAACCCACGGGTCGGTGGTGATTGCGGCCATCACCTCTTGCACGAATACCAGCAATCCCAGCGTCATGATCGGCGCGGGGCTGCTGGCGAAGAAGGCCGTGGAACGCGGCCTGGATGTCAAGCCCTGGGTCAAGACGAGCCTGGCTCCCGGCAGCAAGGTCGTGACCCAGTATCTGGAGGCCAGCGGGCTTATCCCCTATCTGGAGGCGCTCAACTTCCATACGGTCGGCTACGGCTGCACCACGTGCATCGGCAACAGCGGCCCGCTGCCCGACCACATCAGCAAGGCCATCAAGGATGGCGATTTGGTGGCGGCGGCGGTGCTCAGCGGCAACCGCAACTTCGAGGGACGCGTCAGCCCGGACGTGCGCGCCAACTTCCTGGCGTCGCCGCCGTTGGTGGTGGCCTATGCCATCGCGGGGACGGTGGACGTCGACTTGGCGACCGAGCCGTTGGGCTATGACCCGAACGGGCAGCCGGTCTATTTGCATGAGGTGTGGCCGAGCCAGGCGGAGATTCGTTCCGCCGTGCGCCAAAGTCTCAAACCGGCGATGTTTCAGCAGGAATACGGCAACATCTTCCGCTCCAACGAGGAGTTCAACCGGATCCCCATCAGCGGCGGCGACCTGTTCAATTGGGATCCGGCGAGCACCTATATCCAACGGCCACCGTTCTTTGACATTACGCTGAACGTCCCCCTGGTGGAGCCGCTGCACGGCGCACGCGTGCTACTGGTTATGCCGGACAGCACGACCACTGACCATATCTCGCCTGCCGGTAACATTGCGGCCAACAGCCCGGCGGGGAAATACCTGGTGGAGCATGGGGTCGAACGCAGTGAATTCAACAGTTACGGCTCCCGCCGCGGCAATCACGAGGTGATGATGCGCGGCACCTTTGCCAATGTGCGCATCAAGAACCAGATGTTGCCTGGCGTGGAAGGCCCGGTAACCAAGCACATCCCGTCCGGCGAGACGCTGGCGGTATGGGAGGCGGCCGTGCGCTACATGGCCGAGGGTACGCCGCTGATCATCCTGGCGGGCAAGGAGTATGGGACCGGCTCCAGCCGCGACTGGGCAGCCAAGGGCGTCCTGTTGCAGGGCGTGCGCGCCGTGATCGCCGAAAGCTTCGAGCGCATCCACCGCAGCAATCTGGTGGGCATGGGCGTGCTGCCGCTGGAGTTTCTGCCCGGACGCAACGCCACATCGTTGGGGCTGACCGGCTATGAGACTTATGACATATTAGGGCTGGACGACGCACTGGTTCCGGGCCAGATCTACACGGTGCGCGCCACAACGGACGATGGCCGCGTGGTCGAGTTCCAGGCCAAGAGCCGCATCGACACGCCGGTCGAGGTCAATTACTATAAGAACGGCGGCATCTTGCAGACGGTGATACGCCGGTTGGCGAGCGAATAGGTGATCAGCGTGAGCGGAAACTATCAGCTTTCCGGGTGGGATTTGTCCGAACTGCTGCCCGACACGCGCGAAGAGACGATCGCCGGGCGGCTGGCCGAGGTGGAAGCCAAGGTGCGGACGCTGGAAGCGCGGCGCGGCGAACTCAACGCGGAGATGGAGCCGAGCGCGCTGCTGGAG
>CAYJQA010000633.1:0-3187 GCA_964372065.1 uncultured Litorilinea sp. | reverse complement strand
GACGAGAATCGTTTCAGCCATTGTCTGCTCCTGTCGGGACATTCTAGGGCAGCCCGGAGAGCGTGTCAAATTGTCCCCCAATTTCCCCGGTGATAAAATGGCGCATACTTGATGCAGGGTGATGCCTGCGCTGGTTGCCCCGTCCCTGCAAGACTCAATAAGGAGCTATGATGACAGAGCAAGCCTATCGGATTGAACGAGACAGCCTGGGTGAGATTCGTGTGCCCGCCGACGCTCTCTACAGCGCACAGACGCAACGGGCGGTGGAGAACTTCCCCATCAGCCGGCTGCGCTTTCCGCGCGCCATGATCCGCGCGCTGGGGATGGTGAAGGGCGCGGCCGCCGCGGTCAATGCCGATCTGGGGCTGATGGACGGGGCGATGGCGGCCGCCATTCAGGCCGCCGCGGCCAACGTCGCCGCTGGGAAGGTTGACAATCAGTTCCCGCTGGACATTTTCCAGACCGGCTCCGGGACCAGCACCAACATGAACGCCAACGAGGTGATCGCCAACCTGGCGACGCAGCGGCTGGGAAGCAAGGTGCATCCCAACGACCACGTCAACATGAGCCAGAGCAGCAACGACGTGATCCCGACCGCCATCCATGTCAGCGCCTATGTGCTGGTGATGGAGCAGTTGATGCCCGCGTTGGAGCATCTGCACGCGACGCTGGAGCAAAAGGCGAAGTCGGTGGACCATGTGGTGACTACCGGGCGGACGCACTTGATGGACGCCATGCCGGTGCGCTTGAGCCAGGAACTGGGCGGCTGGGCGAGCCAGATCGCCCACGGCATCCAGCGGCTAGAGGCTTCGCTGCCGCGTGTGGCCGAGTTGGCCCAGGGCGCGACCGCTGTGGGGACGGGGATCAACGCGCACCCCGAATTTGGCCGGCGGATTGCGGCCAAGCTCGCCGAGATGAGCGGCTGCCCGTTCAAGACCAGCACGAACTACTTTGAGGCGCTGAGCACGCAGGATGCGGCGGTGGAGTTGAGCGGCCAGCTCAAGACGCTCGCCGTGAGTCTGCTGAAGATCAGCAATGACCTGCGCTGGATGAACAGCGGCCCCATCGCCGGGTTTGGCGAGATCGTCTTGCCCGCGTTGCAGCCGGGCAGCAGCATCATGCCGGGCAAGATCAACCCCGTGATTCCCGAAGCGGTGATGATGGTGTGCGCCCAGGTGATGGGCAATGACGTGACGATTGCGTTGGGCGGGCAGCACGGCAATTTTCAGCTCAACGTCATGCTGCCGGTGGTCGCGCATAATCTGTGCGAGAGCATCGAACTGCTGGCCGCGGTCAGCCGGGTGCTGGCGGATAAGGCGATTGCCGGCTTCACGGTCAACGAGGCGCACATTGCCGAACTGGTGGGGCGCAACCCCATCTTGGTGACGGCGCTGAACCCGGTGATCGGCTATGAGAAGGGGGCCAAGCTCGCTAAGCAGGCGTATGCCGAAGGGCGGCTGCTCAAGGACGTGGCGCTGGAGACGACCGATCTCACCGCCGCGGAGTTGGACCGGCTGCTGGACCCGCGCCAACTGACCGAGGGCGGCATCCAGGCGGGCGGCGGCGGCGGTTGATCGGGGATAGGTTGAACGAAAAGGCCCGGCGTCATGCGACGTCGGGCCTTTGTTTTTCCAGGAACGTGCTGCCGATTAAGGCATGTAGTTGAGCGGGTTGCGGGGCGAACCTTGGTAACGGATCTCGAAGTGGAGATGGGGGCCGGTGCTGTTGCCGGTGTTGCCCACGCTGCCGATCTGCGCCCCGCGGGCCACGTTCTCGCCCGGCTTGACAAAGATGCTGTTCAAGTGGGCATAGAGCGTGACAAAGCCGTTGCCGTGGTCGATGATGACGTGATTGCCGTAGCCCGCATTCCAGCCGCCGGCGGCAACCGCCACATAGCCGCCATCCGCCGCCCAGACGGGCGAGCCGGTCCAGGCGCCGATATCGACGCCGGCATGACCGCCCCAGAAGCGCTGATTGATGGTGCCGCTGGAGGGCCAGGCAAACGCGCCGGAGCCAATCTTGGCCGTGGCCGGTGTGCCGCCGCCGCTGTAGGCAAAGACTTCCTGCGTCCGATAGGGCTTGACGCCGTCGGGGACCACCAACTGCATGCCCAGGGTGAGCGGCGCGGCGGCGTCCGCCAACCGATTGGGCGCATAGCCGACGATCGCGTCCACCGTGACTTCGTAGTCGTCGGCGATGGAGGAGAGCGTGTCGCCCGATGTAATGGTATGGATGGCGCCGTCAATGGGGAGAATCCGCAGCGGGTCGCCGGGCCGGATGATGTCGGCGTTAACTTCCAACCCGGGGTTGGACCACTGGATGGTCTCCGGGCGCACGTGGAACTTCTCGGCGATCGCCAAGACGGTATCGCCCGCCTGGACGATGTAGGTCTGGACGACGGCTTCTTCAGGCGTCGGCTCGGCATGGACCGTGGTAAAGGGCACGGCTGCCCGTTGGAGCGACTCGTTGAACGAGATCTGACTGCCTTGCAGGCCGCCGAGCGCCACGGTTTGGACAGCGCCGGCGCTGTCGGTGGCCAAGAGTGAGCTATTCGGGAAGATACGCAGGGTGAAATCCCAAGCGGGTAGGTCCACGTTGCTCAGGATCAGGATGATGGCGGCGACGAGCAAGACGGCGATATGGCTCGCCAGGCGCACGGGGGTAACCTGGTCGGCAAAGGTCTTGGCGAGCGATTGCCGCACACTCTGCACCCATTCCTCGAAGGCCGACGTACCAGGCTGCGCGATGGCCTGCGCTTGGACGTACAAAGCCCGGCGGGCGCTAGATTCGTAGGTGCGAAAGGGAACGGCGGAGATGTCCGAGGCAAGGTATGACGGTGGCAGATAGCCTGGGCGATCCCCTCGGTCGTCAGAGCGGTTGGGTCGCGCCGCGTTGCTTGGCGACTCACCAAACGCCGAGTTAGCGTCTGCTGACATACATGATGTTCTCCGTGCGACGAATTTCAGCGGGGCTAGGGTTACGGACTGCCATGATGCCTGGAAGAATACCCTGGCCGCGGGCGGTTGGTCACCGCCAGGACTGCCACTCGGCCCCACTGATGCCGGATTATAGCACGCTGTGATCCGCGGTGACAAGAGTCTTATGTAGGAGAAGACGCTAAAACCGACGACTTAGACGGGGTTATCGTCAAGTCGTCGGTTTTGCGTAGGTCAAACGTAGTGCAATG
>CAYJQA010000632.1:0-3196 GCA_964372065.1 uncultured Litorilinea sp. | reverse complement strand
GCCCCAGGTGGATCGCCAGGAGCAGCAGGTCTGTCACCGATGCGGTGAACGCCTTGGTGCTGGCGACGCCGATTTCCGGTCCCGCCTGCATATAGACGACGCCGTTACATACGCGCGCGGCCTGGCTCCCCAGCGCGTTGACGATGGCCGCGGTAAAGGCTCCGTGGCGCTGCGCCTCCTCGATCGCGGCCAACGTGTCCACGGTCTCGCCGCTCTGCGTGATCGCCAGCGCCAGGTGATCGGCGTGCACAACCGGGTCGCGATAGCGGAACTCACTGGCGTAATCCACCTCCACCGGCACGCGCACCAGCTGCTCCAGGTAGTATTTGCCGATCAGACCGGCATAGTAGGAGGTGCCACACGCCACAATCGTAATCTTGGTGAGCCGCCGCGCATCCTCTTCGCTCAGGCCGAGTGTGTCCAGCGTGACCCAATTGCGGTCGAAGTCGATCCGGTTGCGCAGCGTGTCGGTCAGGCTGCGCCCCTGCTCGAAAATCTCCTTTTGCATAAAGTGGCGATACTCGCCCTTTTCGGCGGCCGTGGGGTTCCAGTCAATCGCCACGACCGGCTTCTGGACCGGCTCCCCGTTCAGCGTGCTGTAGGTTGCGCCCTCACGCGTGATCAGCGCCAGTTCGCCGTCGTCCAGAAAGACCACCCGCCGCGTATGCGTGACCATGGCCGGAATGTCCGAGGCGACAAACATCTCGCCATCGCCCAGCCCCACCGCCACCCCCCCGGCATTGCCCAGTCGCGCCGCCACCAGACAGCCGGGATGCTCCTGCGCCAAGACGACAATCGCGCTCGGCCCCTGTAACTCCAGCAGCGCGCGGCGCACCGCGCCGATCAGGTCGCCTTGACCGCCGTTGCGATAGTGATAGTGCACCAGGTGCACGATGATCTCCGTATCGGTGTCGCTGGTGAAGGTGTAACCCAGCTTGCGCAACCGTTCGCGCAAGACGACATAGTTTTCCACAATGCCGTTTTGGACCACGGCAAACGCGCCGTCCGGACTGCTGTGGGGGTGGGCGTTGCGTTCGACGGGCGCACCGTGGGTCGCCCAACGGGTGTGGCCCGCGCCCGTCGAGCCGACAACCGGACTCTGCGCCAACGCCTCGGCCAGATTGTTGAGTTTGCCCGCAGCGCGGCGCACTTGGATCTGGGCCGTACCGTTCATCACGGCCATCCCCGCCGAGTCATAGCCGCGATATTCCAGCGCACGCAAGCCCTGCAACACGATGGGCGCGGCAGGCTGCGGTCCGACATAGCCGACAATTCCACACATGATATTTTCTCCCGCGAGGTTGCCCCGCGAAGCGTCAGAAGTGGGCGACGAAGACAGGGCGTACGCCACGCTTGCCCCGCGCAAGGCGGCGCACGGGCGCTACGCAGACGTGTCCACTGCCGAACGCCGTTGCGTCGCCGGTTACCCGGCGGGTTTGGGCGCTGGCTTATCCAGGTGTGGTTGGGGAAAGATTCTCCAAAGCCAAGCAGGCTTTGGGTTGGGCCGGTGACTGCGACCCAGGGGCATCCGCTGATCTGTCGATTTTCCCCACGCACGGTCGCCCGCCGTGGGTTAGCCCGACCGTGTGGCCGGGAACCCCCTCCTCGTCACCCACGCCGCGACGTGCGCCGCGTCCGTGGGCCATGCGCTTTCCTTCCCGTGTCGAGTTGAGTACCCGCGCTAGTCGCTCCTTTCCCACATTGCGGCCATGCCGCCAGATGGCGTCATCCTAACCCATCGCTACCCCGCACGCAAACCCCGATCCGCGACCCGGCGTTGACGCCGGTCCGGCCCCGCCGTATAATCCGGGCAGAAGCCCCACCACACAGTCATCCCAATGCTCAATCGCCCAAGGACGTGCGATGAAGACCCTCACCATCTATAGACACGCCAAAGCAGAACGCCCCGAAGGCTACGCCGACGACCAGGATCGCCCCCTGACCAGCCGCGGCGAGAAAGACGCCGCGGAAATGGGCGGCATCCTGGCCCGCGTCGAGCCGCCCGTGGACTGGATCGTCAGTTCGCCCAGCCGCCGCACCCGCCAGACGGCCGATCTGCTGGCCGATGCGCTGAAGTACACGGGCCAGATTGCCTGGCATCCCGCCGTCTACGCCGCCCAGCCCGGCGCGCTGCTGGAAGTCCTCGCCGCGGTCCCGCCCAACGCCGAGCACGCCGTCCTTGTGGGCCACAACCCCGGTTTGGAAGAACTGCTGGCCGGTCTCTGCACCGGCGCGCCGGACCGGCTGAACGTGCGTCTCGCCGCCGGCGCAATCGCCCAAGTCGACCTGGACATCGCCTACTGGACACAGATGCGGTGGGGCTGCGGGCAACTACAATTCCTGATCCGGCCCAAATTACTGCGCTGAACGGAGTTCCGCGCAGGCCCCATGCGAGGGGAACAAAAAGGGGCAAGCCGCGCGGCCTGCCCCAATTGACTGCCATCGGGTAGTGTCTACCCGTAGACGACGGTGCGCCCGGCCGGTGTGATTACGCCACTCGCCAGCACGTCGCACATAGCCGCGAGCACCACCGGCACATCGTCGGCCGTGACATGGCGGTTAAACACCATGCGCAGCCGGCGGCCCGGCGACGAGTTGAGCAGCACGCCGCGCTCCTTTAGCCCCTGAACCAACTGGGCCGACGACAATTCGGGGTGCGTGAGGGTAAAGAACAGGATGTTCGTCTCGACCGTAGCGGGGTCAATCTCCACGCCCTCCAACTGGCCGAGACCCTGCGCCAGCGCCGCGGCATTGGCGTGGTCGTCGGCCAGCCGCTCGACCATTTCCGTGACCGCCACGATGCCCGCGGCCGCAATCACCCCGGCTTGGCGCATGGACCCACCCACCACTTTGCGGTTGCGCCGGGCGCGCTGGATAAACTCGGCGCTGCCCGCCAGCACCGAACCGACCGGCGCACTCAACCCCTTGCTGAGGCAGACGCTCACGCTGTCGGCGTTCTGCACCAGCCGCGCCGACGGCACATTGAGCGCCACCGCCGCATTCCAGATGCGCGCGCCATCCACGTGCAGTTGCAGGCCGTGGCTATGGGCCAGGTCGCCGATCGCGTCCATGTAGGCGACGGGCAGCACGCGCCCGCCGCAGAAATTGTGCGTGTTTTCCACGCAGATCAGGCGGGTGCGCGGAAGGTGCTGGTCGTCGCCACGGATGGCGGCCTCGACCTGGGTCAAGTCCATCG
>CAYJQA010000631.1:0-3212 GCA_964372065.1 uncultured Litorilinea sp. | reverse complement strand
AGTCAAGATTATGTGACGGCTCCACCACTTCCCGTCGTGGTCTTTTCCTTGCCTGTCGTCACATAATCTCTTATCTTCTTTGACGCAATTGCCGTGGTCGTGCAAGCTGCGCCGGTCGGGACCAATCTGGCGTTGTTCCATCTGCTATGGGGCATGGTGAATGGTTCATTTCTCCAAAGCCGCGGGGCGGTCTTTGGGGCGTTGGAGGCCGACGACGCCCCATTCAATGGCAGTCTCGCCGGCGGGACACGCGGTGCCCTCCACAACGATGCGGACCGTACCAGCGGCGTTATGGACGCAGGCGTGGATGATGTTACCGCTGCCGATGAAGGCGGCGAGGAGCAGCACGAGCGGGAGCAGTAGGCGCAGCATGGTGGGGACGCCCATTTGGTTCGACGGATAGTGCGGAGCAGGAATCGCCTCCATTATCGCGCCGAAACGGGCGCGCGGGGCGGCGAGTCCGTTGGTCGGGAAAAGTGGGCGGCCCGCGCGAGCGCGCGGGCCGCCGTGCTGTCACGTGGCAGGTTCATCGCCGCGTGCGGTGAGTCCGGGCTGGGCGAGATGACAATAGTGTGCGTGGCGCCGGCTGCCGGCGGTACCTGCGCAGGCGGCCGCTACCCTACTCCGCCTGATACCGATAGGTCCACGTGACATTGCACATAGGGCAGTTCCACCAGCCGGCCCAGACCTGGAAGGTATCCCCCGGTTGTCCCTGGGGGGCGGTCAGCGTCCACGTCTTGGCAGTCGGACCCGCATAGCCGACCATGGCGTAAGATAATGGCTCGGCCGGCTGGACGATCCCGCTGTGACCCCGGTCGGCGCCGTACTGGAAGATCGCGCCGGGGTTGCCCTCGGTCACCGTGCCAGAGCTCGCGAAGGCAGCCGTGAGCGTCACCACTGCGCCGGGGATAATCGCCGGCGGCGGGGCGTCGAAGCGGGTCTCGATCGTCACATTGTAATACTCATAGCCATGGTCGACCTCCCGATCATCCACGGCGATGAGGGTCTCGCTCAAGCGATAGACCGTGAACTTCCCTTCGAAGCGCGGCTCGGTGAAGTAGCCGGGTGTGCTGCCGCCGCCGTAGTATTCCAGGGGCGCTTTAGGCTCGGTAGCGTTGATGAGCGGCTCGCCCTCTCTGACCCAGCGCGGCCTCAGCGCTTCCACCAGCACGCTCACGGTGGCCGGGGGACTGTCGGCCTGCCCGTCATTGACCCGATAGGTGAAGGTTTCGGTTCCAATAAACCCACTGTTGGGTGTGTAGGTGAGGAAGGGCGGGTCGCCGCTCCGGGTTCCGTGGACAGGCTCCTGTACTATCGTATAGGTCAAGGCGTCCCCGTCGGCATCGGCGCCCTTGAGGGTGATCATCACCGGCTCGCCGGATCTGGTGTTGCTCGCGATGTCCTCGGCCGTCGGCGGGGTGTTGGGTCCGGGGGCCGGAGGCGGCGCGACGGCCTGCGCCTCAGCGACAACAATCTCACGCGCCTCGGTGGCGAGCGCGCCGGTGGAGTCGTAGGCGGTGATGCGGACAGTGTAGGTGCGGGGTTGGGTATAGGTGTGGGCGACCGGCACGGCGGTGCCCTGAGATGGAGTGCGGTCGCTCCCCACGTTTTCCAGCCACAGAGCCGGGCTGCCGTCACCCCAGTCAACTTGCAGCGTGTAGCCTGCCTTCTTGCCGGATACGACCAGCACGCCGCCGCGGATCTGAACGTTTGCGGCGACCTCCACACCCGGCTTGGCGGTCGTGGGCAGGTCCAGCCAGCGCGTGGTGAGCGCTTCCCCACCTTCAACCAGAATGGGCAGAAACGCCGCGGCGTGCTTGTCCGCGAAGTCGTGGGCGACGACCTCCAGCCGGAAGCCGCCCGGTTCTGGGAAGATGAACCAATGGTCGGGCGCGTCGGTGTATGCCAACGACGAAGGCTGTCCGCCGGGCAGCTGCCACGCATACTCGTAGGGCGTTTCGCCATCCGCAGCCAGGGCGATGTACGTGGCCGTGACACCTCCTTCCTGCCAAGCGAGGACCTGAGGGCCTGCTAACGCCACTCTGAAAGGTGCATCGGTCACGCGGATATCGAGGCCGCCCGACGCTACGACGCCGTTGGCATCGGTGGCTGTCACCGTGACCGAGAACTTCCGGGGGAGATCGCGGGTGGTATAACGCTTGGAGGGCAACTCGAGCCTGGTGTCGTTGGAATCGGTCAGCCGCCCGGTAGTGCCGTCCCCGAAATCCCATTCCCAGATGATGGGGGTCTGGAACGCGCCGTAGAGGCCGGCCGTAATACGCAGCGGTTCCCTGGCGGCGACCACCGGCGTCCAGGTGTTGACCGTCAGTTTGGGCGTCTTGTCCGCTGCACCGCCGGTGACGTACAGGGTCCGGCAGCCTACCCAGCGCCGGCCATGGGCATAGTCTATGGTCTCGGAGCAGAGAATCTCGAACCCCTCGCGGTCGCCTGCCTGAACGATCGCGGCGTTATCACTGGTATAAACAAGGGTCGCCCTGGAACCAAGAATCCTCCACACCGTCCCTTGCAGGCGAGGAACACTCAGCACCCCTTCCTCGGTCCTGACGGAACCGGCGATGTAGTAGACGGACTGTTCACCCTGGCGCAGCTGCGCATCGCCGATCAGGTCCACCCCCTGGTCCGCCGGCACGCGCGCAGTAAGAAACGTGGAGAAACCCGGTGTCGCGGCGATAACCTCGTTGTCCGCCACGTCGCTCATGAGAAACGTGGTCGAGCCGTTTGGCTCGACGCGCACGATGACCAGATCAGTCGGGTCGGTCACGCCTGCGGGAACTGCTAGCCGCAGGGCTACCGGCACCACCGGCTGGACGGTTGCGCTGATAGCCAGGGCGTCGCCCACGCTTTCTACATCATCCGGGAGTAGCGGCGTCTTGGCTAGACTCGTGCGAATCTGGGCATCTGGCGGTAGTGCGCCGGGCGGCACGACCAGGGTGCCGCCGGTGGGTAGGGGAACAGCGACCGCGGCAACGGCCGGAGGCGCGATCGGCGGTGGTGTGGTCGGCTCGGGCGTGGGCCGGCCGCGGGTGACGCAGCCGGTAACGGCCAGCGCCGCGACTAGGCACAACGGAAGCCAGGCGCGCGTCAGTATCGGGAAGTGGGCACGGGATCGTGTGTTCATGGGTACCGTCCTTCGCGGGCGTTGGCGTTGAAAGGTCGACGGCTGCGATCGGAATACCCTGGCGAGGCGCGTC
>CAYJQA010000630.1:0-3216 GCA_964372065.1 uncultured Litorilinea sp. | reverse complement strand
CAGTAGCGGTGGGTGCGCCCATAACGACAGATCTGCCCGAAGTCCAGTTGATGCGCGCCCTGGACACAGGGCAGCCCACCCTGGCCTTTTTTCAGTCGTTGACCTGCGCCGCGTGCAAGGAAATGACCGCCATTGTGAACCAAGTCTATCCCGAATTTGCTGACTCGATTACGTTGGTCGATGTGGACGTCTATGACGAGCGCAACGAAGCCCTGATGGAAAGCGCTGGCATCCGCGCCATCCCGACCGTCATCCTCTTTGACCGCAGCGGCGCGGCCGAAGTACGCCTCGGCGTCGTGAAAGCCGCCGAGCTACGCCGTATGTTGAATGACTTGCGCGGAGGCAGCTAACGATGCCGGTTGACCTGTCCTTACCGTTTGATTTTTCCACGCTTCAACACGCCTCGCTCTGGGGCTATGTTCTGGTCTTTCTGGGCGGCATTCTTACCAGTCTGGGACCATGCAATGTGGCGACCGTCCCCCTGATCGTCGGCTTTGTCGGCGGCTCCAAGACCGTCTCGCGGCGGCGCTCCTTTGCTCTATCGTTTACCTTTGCTGCAGGCCTGGCAATCACGTTTATGTTGCTAGGTATCATCGCCGCCCTGATCGGTGGCGTGCTCGGCATGACCTCGCAGTGGTGGTATTACATAGTGGCGGCCGTCTGTTTCGCCATCGGCTTGCAGATGGTGGGTGCGCTCCCGTTCAGCCTACCGGCGTGGTTTGGCAGCTTGCGCCAGGGCGTTGCCCTCAGGGGCATCCCCGGGGCGTTGGTGCTGGGGTTGGTGTCGGGGCTGGTGGCGTCGCAGTGTGCGACGCCGGTCCTGGCCGCGATCCTCACCTACGTCATGGCGGAAGCCGCGCTGGCCTATGGCGCGACGCTGCTCTTTGTGTATGCGCTGGGCCGGGGTGTCCCCGTCGTCTTGGCGGGCACCTTTGCCGGCGCGCTCAAGGGGATGTTGGCGCTGGGGCGTTGGTCGGCAGTGATGGAGCGTGGGGCCGGTGTGCTGATCATCGGCGTCGGCTTCTACTTTTTGTGGATTGCGTGATGGCCGACACCCTACTCCGCGAGCCGGTTGCCCAACAAGAGCGTCTTGCCCCCATGCAGGCATGGGGCAGGCGGTGGACATTCCTTATCACTTTCGAGGTCATTCCATGAACGAACATCAACACACTTCTGCGAGCGCGGCAACCGGCGACCACGCCCATACCCCTGAGCACAATCACGACCACGCGCAGCCGGACACCGGACGCCGCTTCATTCTGGCGCTGGTGCTGACCACCGCGATCCTGATCGCCGAGGTGATCGGGGGCCTCTGGACGGGCAGCCTGGCGCTGCTCTCGGACGCCGGTCATGTCTTTATGGATGTATTTGCCTTGGGCCTGAGTTTTGCGGCGCTGCGCGTGGCGGCCTTGCCACCCAATGACCGTCATTCCTACGGTTTTCATCGCTTTCAGGTCATGGCGGCGTTGATCAACGGCGCGACCTTGCTCTGGATCGCCGTCGAGATCTTCCGCGAAGCGTGGGCGCGCTTCCAGACACCAGAGCCGGTATTGGCAGGTCCGATGCTGGTGGTGGCCGTCGTCGGTTTGGTAGTTAACCTGGTCGTGGCCCTGGCGTTGCATGACCACGACCATGACGACCTGAATACACGCAGCGCCTACTTGCACGTCGTCGGGGATGCGCTCTCGTCAGTCGGCGTGATTGTGGCCGGCGTTATCATCCTCTTGACAAATTGGACCTGGGTCGACCCGCTGGCTAGCGTGCTAATCGCCGCCGTTATTCTGATCAGCTCCTGGCGGGTGCTGCGCGACGCGCTGCATATCTTGGTCGAAGGCATGCCCGGTGGCCTCACCGTATCGCAAGTGGCGCGCGCCATGGAGACCGTAGACGGCGTCGGCAGTGTCCACGATCTGCACATGGGGACGATCGGCCCCGGCTTCACCGCGCTGAGCGCCCATGTCGTGCTTGCCGATGGCACAGCCGGTCAAGGCCAGGCATCGTCCGCAAACAATCAAGTGCTCAGCGAAACACAACACATCATGGACGAACTGAAGCGCGTTCTGCACGCACAATTCAATGTCGAGCACACCACGATTCAGCTAGAGTGTAACCATTGTGGGCAGGGCGCTCATCTCTGCGCCTCTGATCCCATTGCGAACCCCCAACGTTTGCAGACCCCTTAACCATGCTATCAGCAGTCCGCATCTTGCATACAGGAGTAAATGTGACGCAGTCAACCTTACCCTCGCTCCGCGCTCACATCGCCGCTTGTGGACTAATTGCGGTGCTGGTGGTGACTGGTCTCTTCATGACCGGTTCTGTAGCCCAGGCTGACGCGCTGAGCCGGTCCGCAGCTGCCGCGCCGGGCGAGCAGCCCGTCGCTATCTACTTCTTCTGGGGCGACGGTTGTCCCCACTGCGCCGCGGCAAAACCCTTCTTGGCGGAGTTGGCCCAACGCTATCCCAATGTGGAGTTGCGGGCCTACGAGGTCTGGTATAACCAGGCGAATCAGATGCACTTTCAGCGCATGGCGACCGCCTACGGCTTTGAGCCGTCCGCCGTCCCCACCATCTTCATCGGTGACCGGCACTGGGTGGGCTACGCCGAACCGATCCGCGACGCCATCGAGGCCACGGTAGCCGCGTGCGCAACGGAGGGTTGCCGCGATGCCGGGCTGGGTATCATTCCCGGAATTACAGCGCCCGCGCCCGTCGCACCGTCAACCCGCGCGGTGACGCAGGGCGAAGCCGCCACGGTGGAGGCCGCCGGGCTGCTGGCAGTTCCGTTCATCGGCACGCTGGACCTGAGCCACCAATCGCTGGCCATGAGCACAGCGTTGATTGCCTTTGTGGATGGGTTTAATCCCTGTTCGCTCTGGGTGCTGTCGGTCTTGCTGGCCTTGACCCTGCACACGGGGTCGCGGCGCAAGGTGTTACTGGTCGGCGTCGTCTTCCTCACCGTCACGTCGCTGGTGTACATGGCCTTTATCACCGGCCTGTTCACCATGTTCAGCGTGGTCAGCTTTGTCGGCTGGATCCAGATGGTGGTGGCGCTGGTGGCGCTCTTCTTTGCGGTGGTCAATATCAAAGACTACTTCTGGTACAAAGAGGGCATCTCTTTCACGATTGCTGATGAAAAGAAGCCCGGCCTCTACCGGCGCATGCGCAATATCTTGGAGGCCGGCGACAATACCTGGAGCTTGGTCGGCGCGACGGT
>CAYJQA010000629.1:0-3219 GCA_964372065.1 uncultured Litorilinea sp. | reverse complement strand
GCCACCCGCCGCCCCCTTGCCCGATCTGGAAGTCCCCTTCGACATCGCCGACCCGCTGGCCCCGCCGGTCCTGCTCGACCTGCCCCTGGACGCCCAGATTCCCCAGACCTACATCGAGGAAGAAGGGCTGCGTCTCCAGATGTACCGCCGCATCGCCGGCATGACGCACCTGACCACCATCGACGAGATGCGCCGCGAGATGGTCGATCGCTTCGGCGAAGACGCGCTCACCGGTTCCGTGCCCGAAGAAGTGGATAACCTTTTCTATCAGATCAAGGTCAAGATTCTCGCCCTGCGCGCCAACGTCCAGAACATCGGACGTGAGTTGGACCAACTGGTCATCCGCGCCGAGGCGTTGGAAAATATCAACCGCGCCGGGCTGGAGAGTCGCCTGCGCCAGGCTTTTGGTCGGCCCGCGGACGACGACCGCGACGCCGCCATCCCGCGTGTCGCCCGCCGCGCCGTCTATCTCCCCATCGACGACGCGGGCAAATGGCAGGCCGCCCTGGTCCGCACACTGGAGATCATGGCCTACAGCTAACCCGGCTGTGCGTCGGCGTGGGATAAGTTGTGGGATAACATGTGGGATACTTGTGGGTAATGTGTGGGATAAGTCGGGCGCGGACGAGTCGGCGACGCGCTGCGCGACAGTCGCCTGCCGGCGCGCCCGTTATGTCAATGCATCATTCCCGCCTACTGCTGCATAAACGCCGTCACGTGATCGACGGTGTTGATCAGCGCGTGCCCGCTGCCCGGAATCGTCACCGCCGTGAGGTTGGGCACGTACTGGCGCAGACGCGCCTCGATGCGCGCGCCGTCGCGTAGCGCGTCCTGCGACCCGCACACCAGGAGTACCGGCATGGTGAGTCGCCGAAGCTCGTCGTCGGTGAACAGCGGCAGCACGCCCGCGCGCCCCTTGAAGTGACGCATGAACAGCGCCGTTATCTCATCCACGCCCGCTGGAATCGGTGTGCTGCCATAGAGCATGCGCACCATGCGGTGGGTACCCCATTTGCCCGTGGCCATGTAGAACATTGCCTTAGGCAGAAACGACACCAGCTTATCCGGCACAACGCCGCCCGGCGTCAGCAGCGCCAGCCGCTCGACGCGCTCCGGCTGGCGGACGGCGAACTTGAGCGCCGTCCACCCACCCTGCGACAGCCCGACGAACCTGGCCCGCTCAACCCGTAGCCCCGTCAGGATATCTTCCAGCCATTCGGCCCAAGCCGGTCCCTCCCAGCTAGGGCCGCTCGGCGCACTCTTGCCCGGTTCGCCCAGCAGGTCCACCGCATAGACGCGATAGTCGCGGCTGTACCGGGCCACGTCGCCGCCCCACATGGTCGCGTTGGTGCCCGCGCCGTGCAGCAGCAGGAGCGGCGGAGCCGCCGCGTCGCCGCTCGCCACGACGAACGTATCGCCGTGCCGGGTAGCGATGGTCAGTTCTTCATGCGGGACGGGCCATTTTGCCAAGATGCTTTCGTACAGCGCCATGATAATCTGAGCGCTCTCGGGAGTCCGATAGATCGAGGAAGCAGCCATGCTTGACTCCTGCGAATCGTTGAGGGTGATGGGTACGGCGTTTGACCGGCGGGTCGGCTTGCCGTGAGTTGGCTTGCCGCGACCCGATCCCCTTCACTATCCACAAGGCACACGACATTTGTCAAACTGGCCTGCTCGGTGGATTTCCGCGCGGGCGCTCACCGCCCCAACCGGAGCCGCCGGTGCAGGATAGACAACGCCCGCGACCATCGCGGTCGCGGGCGCTCGAATCTCCCTTTGCTTCTCTCGCTTGGCGGCTTTGCGTCTCGACGTGAGGCTCGCCCCTAAGTCGTCGCCAGCTTACGCCGCAGCCGCACATACTGGGCGTAGTCAATGGGCGTGCGGCGGCTCACATAATCGCGCGTCACGGGCGCGGCCCGCTGCACCTCGACAATGCGGTCCCTCACCAACAGATCGAACGCATCCGACCCGGCCCCGCTGCCATAGCTCACCACGAGAATCCGCTGCCCCGGCTGCGCCACGTCCAAAATGGCCGCCAAGCCGATCAGGGCCGACCCCGCATAGGTGTTACCGATCTCGCCCACCAGTAGACCGACCTTCCACTGGCTCGGCTTGAAGCCCACGTCCGCCATCGCGCGTATGGGGAACTTGCGGTTCGGCTGGTGGAAGACCACATGGTCGAAATCCGCGGCCGTCGTGCCCGTCTCCCGCAGCATCTGCTCCGCCGCCGGGACGACATGGCCGAAATAGCCGGGGTCGCCGCTAAACCGTTCGGCGTGGCTGGGATAGTGGGTAGTCGGTCGCCGCCAGAAGTCGGTTGTGTCCGACACATAGCTCAACGTATGCTGGAACACTGCCACGGCCCGCTCGGCGACGCCAAGGATGAACGCCGCGCCGCCCGCGCCCGCCGTGTATTCCAGCGCATCGCCCGGTCGCCCCTGCGCCGTGTCCATCCCGATGCTCAACACGTGGTCCGCCATCCCGCTGCCCACAAAGCCGATGCCCGCCTGCATGGCCTCGGTCCCTGCCTTGCAGGCAAACTGCCAGTCGCCCGCCAGCACCGCCGGGGTCGCGCCGATGGCCTCGGCCACAATCGTACCGGTCGGCTTCACGGCATAGGGGTGGCTCTCGCTGCCCACCCAGACCGCGGCGATCTCGCGCGGGTCAATCCCGGCGCGCGCCAGCGCGTTGCGCGCCGCCTCGATGCTCATGGTCGCCGTGTCTTCGTCCAGACCGGGCACGGCCTTCTCGCGCACCGGGCTGCCGCTGTGCCCGTCGGTCCACACGCGTGAAATCTCACTGCCCGGCAGGCGAAAGCGGGGCACATACGCGCCATAGCCCACAATCCCCACCGGCCGCAAAGGTTGTCTAAACATCATTGCCTCGTTTGCTGCTACAGCCGCTACGTCCAAGTCCGCTGCCTTCATTCAACACCGGACCAAGTCGCGCGCCCGTCATCGTTCATCCAATGCGCCGCCCAGAAGCTCGCTCGCCCGCTCGACGCGAATCCGCCCTTCGGCCACCAACTGCGCCGCGATGCGCTCGACGGCCTCCCCGTGCGCGCCCGCGGCCCGCGCCCCCTGGCGCGCGTGGAGCGCCATGTGCCCGCGCTGGATGCCGTCCGTCGCCAACGCACGGATCGCCGCCAGGTTTTGCGCCAGCCCGACCGCGGCCATGATCTCGCTCAACTCGGTCGCGCTCTGCACGCCCAGAATTTTG
>CAYJQA010000628.1:0-3241 GCA_964372065.1 uncultured Litorilinea sp. | reverse complement strand
CGGCCCAGGCCCAAACGGCGGAGGCGCAACAGGCTGCGTCTCCAGCCCCAGCGGCTGGCCGGCCGCTGGCCGATCTGCTCGACGAGGATGGCATGCTCGACCTTGCCAGCGGCTATCGCGGCAGCCTCGACCCGGCCGGTTGGCAGATGGTCAGCGGGGAGGGTGAGCCGCCGCGTTTCGCACCTCAGGCCGCCGACGACCACTGGGCGGGCGGCTTTGACCTGCCGGGGACAAACGACGGCATCTACGCCCTGGCAATGGATGGCAGCGGCAACCTGTACGCCGGGGGCAGATTCACCACCGCCGGGGGCACTCCTACCAATTACATCGCCCGTTGGGACGGGACGGCCTGGTCGGCGCTCGGCTCCGGGATGAACAGCGTGGTCCGTGCCCTGGTGGTGGACGGCAGTGGCAACCTGTACGCCGGGGGCGGGTTCACCACAGCCGGGGGCAACCCGGCGAACTACGTCGCCCGCTGGGACGGCTCAGCCTGGTCGGCGCTCGGCTCCGGGACGAATGGCTGGGTCTATGCCCTGGCGGTGGATGGCAACGGCAACCTGTACGCTGGGGGCGGGTTTACCACCGCCGGGGGCACTCCTGCCAATCGCATCGCCCGCTGGGATGGCTCGGCCTGGTCGGCGCTTGGCTCAGGGATGAATGACTGGGTCTATGCCCTGGCGCTGGACGGCAGCGGGGACTTGTACGCCGGGGGCGCCTTCACCACCGCCGGGGGCATACCGGCCAATCGTGTCGCCCGCTGGGACGGCTCGGCCTGGTCGGCACTCGGCTCCGGGACGAACAATGTCGTCACGGCTCTGGCGCTGGATGGCAGCGGGAACCTGTACGTTGGGGGATCCTTCACTTTCGCCGGGGGCAGCCCTGCCAACTACATCGCCCGTTGGGATGGCTCATTCTGGGCATCGCTCGGCTCCGGGATGAATGACGTAGTTTCGTCCCTGGCCGTGGATGGCAGCGGCAACCTGTACGCCGGAGGCTACTTCGCTACTGCCGGGGGCAGCCCGGCCAACCGCATTGCCCGCTGGGATGGCTCGGCCTGGTCGGCGCTCGGCTCGGGGATGAATGGTTACGTTCTTGCCCTGGCGCTGGACGGCAGCGGCAACTTGTACGCTGGCGGCTTCTTCAACACCGCCGGGAGCATTCTCCCCAGTTACATTGCCTGCTGGGACGGCTCAGCCTGGTCGGCGCTCGGCTCCGGGGTGAACAATGTGGTCCTTGCCCTGGCGGTGGACGGCAGCGGCAACCTGTACGCCGGGGGCGGGTTCAGTATCGCCGGAGGCGTCCCGGCCAGCCGTGTCGCCCGCTGGGACGGCTCGGCCTGGTCGGCGCTCGACTCTGGGATGAACGATGGAGTCCTTGCCCTGGCAGTGGATGGCAGCGGCAACCTGTACGCCGGAGGCACGTTCACCACTGCCGGGGGCGTTCCGGCGAACCACGTCGCCCGCTGGGACGGCACGGCCTGGTCAGCGCTTGGCTCCGGGGTGAACAACTTTGTGTATGCCCTGGCGGTGGACAGCAGCGGCAACCTGTATGCCGGGGGCTGGTTCTGGACCGCCGGGGGCGTTCCTGCCGACAACATCGCCCGTTGGGACGGCTCGGCCTGGTCGGCACTCGGCTCTGGGACGAGCGGCACCGTCCTTGCCCTGGCGGTGGACGGCAGCGGCAACCTGTACGCCGGTGGCTGGTTCAGCAGCGCCGGGGGCGTCTCGGCGAATTACGTCGCCCGCTGGAATGGCTCGGCCTGGTCGGCGCTCGGCTCTGGGACGAACAATGGGGTCGAAGCCCTGACACTGGACGGCAGCGGCAACTTGTACGCTGGGGGCTACTTCACCACCGCCGGGGGCAACCCGGCCAGTCATATCGCCCGCTGGGATGGCTCGGCCTGGTCGGCGCTCGGCTCCGGGGTGAATAACTGGGTCAAGGTCCTGGCGGTGGACAGCAGCGGCAACTTGTACGCCGGGGGCACCTTCACCACCGTTGGGGGCATGCCCGCCAATCGCATCGCACGCTGGGACGGCTCGGCCTGGTCGGCGCTCGGCTCTGGGACGAACGACACCGTCTTTGCCCTGGCGGGGGACGGCAGCAAGAACAACCTGTACGCCGGGGGCAGTTTCACCACCGCCGGGGGCAAGGCATCGTTCCGCATTGCCCTATGGGCGAACCAGCCGCCCGCCGCAGACGACGACAGTTATACCGTTATCGAAGACAGCGCTGACAACTTATTGGATGTGCTGCACGGCGACACTGACCCGGATGGGGACACACTGAGCATCTATACCGTTGGCACACCCGACCAGGGCGGCACGGTCGTTAACGGTAGTATGGTTATCACCTACACACCGGCGGCGAACTTCTTTGGCATCGAGACCTTTATTTACACTGCCACGGACGGCTACGGCGGCCTGGATACGGCAGTAGTAACGGTCACGGTTAACCCAGTGCCAGATGCGCCGCAAGCAGATGACGATCTGTTCATCGTTACCGAAGACAGCCTGGACAATTCGCTGGACGTGTTGGACGGCGACACCGACCCGGACGGGGATGCGCTAAGCATCTTTGCCATTGGCGCACCCGACCAGGGCGGCACGGTCATCAACGGCGGCACGGTCATCACCTATACACCGGCGGCGAACTTCTTTGGCACGGAGATCTTTACCTACACCATCTCGGATGGCTTCGGCGGCCTCGACACGGCCAGCGTGACCGCCACCGTTACGCCGATTAATGACGCGCCGGTGCTCGATCCGATAGGCAGCCAATCCGTAGATGAGCTGGCTACGCTGGCCTTCACCGCCACGGCCAGCGATATAGACCTGGGCGATGTGCTGAGCTTCTCGCTCGACCCCAGCGCGCCGGCCGGCGCGGCGATTGACCCCGCCAGCGGCACCTTCACCTGGACGCCTGACGAGCCTCAGGGGCCTGGCGTGTACACCATCACCGTGCGCGTCACCGACAACGGCTCGCCTGCCCTGGACGATTTCGAAACGATCCAGATCAGCGTGGGCGAAATCAACGTTGCCCCGGTCGCCGGAGGCCAGGCCATCAGCACCCTGGAGGACACTCCCTACACCGGGTTACTGACCGCCAGCGATGCCGACATCCCGGCCAACCCGCTGACTTTTAGCCTCGACACCGCCCCTGCCCACGGCAGCGTGGCAATTGCCGCCAACGGCGTCTTCACCTACACGCCCACCTTGAACTACAACGGCCCCGACAGCTTCAC
>CAYJQA010000627.1:0-3252 GCA_964372065.1 uncultured Litorilinea sp. | reverse complement strand
CCCTGAGCTTATCAGTAATTTCGCGATTTAGCTAGATTTTTCAGCGGATGGACAGTAGACGGGTAGACTATCGTGAATTTCGGAACAATGTGTGCGGGCGTCGCAGGCGTCCCGCCGTCCAATTCAGAAAGGGGAGAATCATGGCGCTCGTGAAGTGGCTGCTGGCCTTGGCGCTGATCATGCACGGGATCGGGCATATCATTGGCTTTATGGCGGCGTGGACGACCATTCCCATGGGCTGGGTGGACGCGCCGTGGATCCTCGGCGGCGGCTTCCGCATCGCGTCGCCGGTGGGCAAGGCGTGGGGGCTGCTGTGGCTCATCGCGCTGATTGCGTTTGTGGGGGCTGGGCTGGGGCTGCTCCAGGGTCAGCCGTGGTGGTTGCCGCTGGCAACCGCGGCCGCGGTGATCTCCGTGGTGGCGATTGTGCCGTGGTGGCCCAGCGCGCCCGCCGGCGCGCGGTACGGCGGGATGATCGCGAACCTGGTCGTGCTCTGGCTGGCGTCGCCGCTGGGCGCGTCCATGCTGGCAAAGCTCAACCTGGGGGCCTAGCGACCGGCCCAGGGAGGCGCGCAGCACTCACTGGGCCGCGGGCGGCGGGTCGCTCTCCACCGGGCGGCGCGGGTCCAGCAACTGGTCGAGGTGCATCCATAAGGTGCGCGAATAGCGATGGACCCACGGCCACAATAGCAGCACTTCGGCGCTGACGATGCCTGTAAACCACGCCGTCGACACGCCGCGCAGGTAGAGGTAGAGCGCGGTGGGCGCGAGGATGATGAACCCCATGGTGTAGGCAAAGAACATGCTGTTAAGGAAGAAGCCTGTCTCGCGTTCAAAGTGAACACCACAGACGGGGCAATCCTTGTGCATGAGCAGCAACGAGCGGAAGGCCGGTCCTTTTAGGCACACGGGGCAGCGGTTCAGCAAGACGGCGACGGCGCGACTGGGGGCCATACAGCCATACTCCTCACAGGGCGGTGGCCGCGCACAGGGAGGCGCACCGCCGATTTGATGTTACATAAGGATGACGCACAGGGACTCCGGATCGCGCCGGCGGGCAAGCCCCGGACGCACGATCAGGAGTCCCTGCTATGATATGCGGTTACGCGCCGCACGCCAAGCCGGAACGGGTCTATTGGCCGTAGACGTGGGTGTAGCGGTAGTGCAGCTTCGTCACGTCGTCGGCGGGAATCACGTCGGGCGCGCCCAACTGGAGCGCGAGATGGACGGTCTTGGCGATGTCCTCGACCATGATCGCGGCCTTGACCGCGGCGCGGGCGTTCTTGCCCACGGTGAAGACACCGTGATTCTTGAGCAGCACCGCCGCGCACGTCCCGATGTGGTCCACGACCTGTTGGCCGATCTCCTCGCCGCCAATGAGGGCGAACCCGGCGCACGGGATGGCCTGGCCGAACTCGTCGGCGATGGCCGTGAGATAGACCGGGATGGGCTGGCCGACCGCGGCGAAGGCCGTGGCATAGGGCGAGTGGGTATGGACGATGCCGTTGACTTCCGGCTTGTGGCGGTAGATGTAGAGATGGCTGGCCGTGTCGGACGACGGCTTGAGCGTGCCCTCGACGATGTTGCCGTCCAGGTCCAACACCACATGGTCTTCGGGGCGCAGGTCGTCGTACATGATGCCGCTGGGCTTGATCACGACCAAGCCGGTCTGCGGGTCACGCGCGGAGACGTTGCCGGAAGTCCAGGTGACGAGGCCCTCTTGGGGCAACATGAGATGGAGTTTATGGAGTTCGGTCTTGATGGTTTCGAGCATAGCCAGGCTTCCATGAGAAAAGCTGCCGGGAAGCGCGACGGCTTCCCGGCAGGTGGCTTTTAGGCGCGGGCGGCGCGGCGCAGGGCGCGCAGCCGCTTCATCACGTCGTTCGCGCCGCGACCATAGTAGTCGTAGAGCGTGCTGTAGTCGGCGTAAAGTTGGTCATAGATAGCGACGTTAGCGGGGATGGGCCGGTAGACGTCGTCCTTGAGGCCGCCCATCTTGGCGGCGGCGGCGTAGATGTCGGCATAGCCGCCCGCGGCTGCGCCGGCGGCGACCGCGCCGTGCATGGCCGCGCCCAACGCACCCGCTAAGGCGCTCCGCACGACGCGGAACTCGCGGTTGGTCACGTCGGCGTAGATCTGCATGAGCAGCCGGTTACGCTCGGGCAGACCGCCCGCGGCGACGATGCGGGTGACGGGCACGCCGCTGCTCGTGAACGCCTCGATGATTTTGCGCGTGCCAAAGGCGGTGGATTCCAACAGCGCGCGGTACATGTCGGGCGCGGTGGTGGCGAGGGTCGCGCCCACCAGCAGCCCGCTCAACTCGACATCCACCAGCGTGGAGCGGTTGCCGTTCCACCAATCCAGGGCCAACAGCCCATGCTCGCCGGGCTTCTGTTTGGCCGCTTCTTCCTCCAGGAGCGCATGGAGCGGGATGCCGCGGGCCTGGGCCGCGTCGTGGTAGACGGGCGGGACGCACTGCTCTACGAACCAAGCGAAGATGTCGCCCACGCCGCTTTGCCCGGCCTCATAGCCGTAGAGGCCGGGGATGATGCCGTCTTCCACCACGCCGCACATGCCTTCGACCCTGGCGCGCTCCGTGCCCAAAAGCATGTGGCAGTTGCTCGTGCCCATGATGATGGTCATAACGCCGGGGTCAATCGCCTGGGCCGCGGGCGGGGTGGCATGGGCGTCCACATTGGCGGTGGCGACGGCGATGCCGGGCTTCAGCCCCATCCAGGCCGCGGCTGCGGGCGTCAGCCCGCCGGCGCGGCGGCCCAGCGGCAGGATGTCGCGGCTCAACTTCGTGTCCACGATGTCCGCCATGTCGGGATGGAGCGCGGCGAAGTAGTCGCGGCTGGGGAAGCCTTCGCCCTTCTGCCAGATGGCCTTGTAGCCCGCGGTGCAGGAGTTGCGCGTCTCGCGGCCGGTCATCTGCCAGATGACCCAGTCGGCGGCTTCCAACAGGCGGTCGGCGGCGTGATAGATGGCGGGCGCTTCGTTGAGAATTTGGAGCGCCTTGCTAAAGAACCATTCGGACGAGATCTTGCCGCCGTAGAGGTCAAGCCACGGTTCGCCGCGCTGGCGCGCGACCGCGTTGATGCGGTCGGCTTCGGGCTGGGCGGCGTGATGCTTCCAGAGCTTGACCCAGGCATGGGGTTGGGCGCGGAAGGCAGGCAAGCGGCAGAGCGGTGTGCCATCGGCCTTGACGGGCAGCATGGTGCAGGCGGTGAAATCGATGCCGATGCCGATCACG
>CAYJQA010000626.1:0-3253 GCA_964372065.1 uncultured Litorilinea sp. | reverse complement strand
GTCCTGGCGTCACCGTCACTTGCAGCCGGAACGGCACATCCAGGTTGAACGCACCTTCGCGCCCGCGCACCCGCACATAGAACTCGCCGGTATTGTTCCAGGTGTTCAACGTCAGCCCTTCGCCCGCGGTCCCGTCAAAGGCGGAGACGCCGAGCAGGCTGACCGTCTGTGCGCCGGAAAACGCGGACGGGCTAAAGGCCGAGGGACTGAACGCCGACGGACTAAAGGCGGACGGACTGAACGCCGACGGGCTAAAGGCGGACGGACTAAACGCCGACGGGCTGAAGGCTGACGGGCTAAAGGCGGACGGACTAAACGCCGACGGGCTGAAGGCTGACGGGCTGAAGGCTGACGGGCTAAACGCCGACGGGCTGAAGGCCGACGGGCTAAAGGCGGACGGACTGAACGCCGATGGGCTAAAGGCCGACGGGCTGAAGGCGGACGGACTGAAGGCCGAGGGCGCAAACTCCGCGCTCAGCTTGGTCAAGTCCTGGGGCTGGAGCAGCTCTTGATAGGCCGCGGCCAGGTCCTTGTAGATCGTCAGGTCATAGTTGGCGGGCAGGCCGGTTAGCAGCACTTCGACCTGGGTGTTGGGCTGGACCGCAAAGCGATACCAGCGCGCCTGGCCGAACAGGTCAAGGTACTGCTGCACCGTCGCCGGACCGCCGCCCACGGCCAGCGACAGCGCGCGCGGCCACTCGTCGTTGTCATAGGCGACGACGACGCAATCCGAATACTCGGACGTATTGCCGTGCGCGTCGGTGGCGGTCACGCGCAGCGCCTGGTTGAGCGTCAACGGCGCGGCGGTGAGGAGCGAGAAATAGACGGTACCGTCGTCGCCGGTGGTCACCGCGGACGGGGTGGCTGCGATCAAGTGTTGGTCGGCGCGGCAACTGTCGCCCGCATAGACGCGGATCGTGTAGCTCTGCTTGGGCTTGCTATTGAGCCACCCGTCCAGCCGCACCGTCGCTGCGGCCGCCGTGTCCGCGGCCAGCGTGGTGGGTGCGGCGCGGAAGATCACCGGGTAGTTTTGGCCCAAGTTGGCCCCGTCGTCGCCGTCCGTCGGGTCGTTGGGGGTGTGGCCGTCGCCGCCCAGGTCCACAGGCAGCCCGCCGTTGCCTGCGATGTCGTTGCCGGAAACGTCGTTTTGCACGCTGTCGATGATGGTGACGCCGCTGCCCTGGTTGCCCGTGATGACGTTGTCGGACACCTGATTGCCGCCGGAGCCGACGGGGTTGTTGGGGTCGCCGACGATGGTCACGCCGTCGCCGCCGTTATTGGCGAGCGTGTTGCCGGTGAGGGTATTGCCGCCGCTTTGCTGCACCACGATGCCGCTGCCGCCGAAGTTGCGGAACGTCAGCCCCTTGACCGTGCTCCCACCCGCGCTGCCCAAGATGACCAGACCGGGGAAGTTGCCGCCCTGCCCGTCCACGATGACTTGGCCCTGCGGCTGCGTCGTCCCGTCAAGGGTGACGGGGTATTGCACCGCGGGCAGCGCCGTATTGAGCAGGATCACGTGCGGCCCCGCGCCCGGCAGGTCAAAGACGATGGCGCTCCGATCGGCGTTGGCCTGGTTGAGCCGCTCGCGCAGTGAGCCGGGGCCGCCGTCCGCCGTCGTCGTCACTTCCAGCCACGCGTCGGGCGTGACCGTCAGGGTCACCAGGGCGGGGGCTGCGTCGCGCACGCCGTCGCTCGCCGTATAGGTAAAGGCGACGCCGCCCTCGAAATGGGCGGGCGGCGTATACAGCACCGTCGCGCTGTTAGCGGTCTGTGGCGTCACCGGCCCCACGCTGCCCACGGCGGGCGGCTGGACGATGCGAAAGGTCAGCGCGTCATTGTTGGCGTCGGTCCCGGCGAGCGTGATCGTCACCGGCGTATCTTCGGCGGTCGTCGCGCTGACCGCCGCGGCGGTAGGCGTATGCTCCACCAGTTCATGCGCGCCGATGTCGCATTGGCCGAGTTGCGGCCGCGCCACACCTAGTTGGTCGGTCGCCGCGCAGGCCGCGGCCGCGCCCGTGTTGACCGCCGGACTGTGCTCGGTGAGCGCCCAGAAGGTGACGCCGCCGCCGTCATCCCAGGCTGCCAGCCCCGGATCGGCGACGACGGTCGTATTGGCGGTGGCGCACGCCGCCGCGACGACCACGTTCGGCCCATCGCCCCGGAGCGCGTCGCCCTCACAGGCCGCCGCACCCGCAGGCGCGTTGACGCCAATGAGCGTGTTGACCGGCCACACAGCGCCGTGGCTGCGGATGGCGCTGCCGGTGGGGGCCGTATTGCCCGCGATGGTCACGTGGGTCAGATGGACGTCGGCGTCATCCGCCACATAGAGCGCGACGCCGCGCTGGGTCGCGACATTGCCTGTAAGCGTCACATTCTCCAGCCACAGGTCGGCGCGATCGTGGACATAGATGCCCGCGCCCTTGTCGGCGCGGCCGTTGCGGATGGTCAGCCCACGCAGGACGACGTCGCCGTCCAGGAGTTCAAAGACGCGCGCGCCGTCCGCGCCGCCGTCGATAACGACCAGGCCGGGACCGCTGGGCTGGATGGTCAGGTCGCGGTAGATGTCCAGATCGCGAAAAACGTCTAAGTCGCCGGCCGCGGCTGCCGCCGCGACCGCGTCACCGCCGCCGTCATCGCTGCTTGTCAGCGTATAGACGCCGGGCGGCAGCAGGATCGTATCGGCGCGGTTGCCCGTAGGACAGCCGCCGCTGGCCCGGTCCCGATTGGCCGCGACGACCGCCTCGCGCAGCGTACACAGCTCGTCGTCGGCCATGTCGTCGGCAAAGCTGTTGACGACGATGGTCGCGCCGCCGGACGGTTCGGCCGCGAGCGGACGAACGGACCACCATAGCACGGACAGCAGAACGACCGGCAAGATGACCAGACGCCACGGATTGGGTGTGCGATGGATGAGTGTCAAGGGGATATTCTCCGAGGTGACGCCGACAAAACGTGAACGCATCACCAGTCGTCCAACTGCCTACTTGATCCGGGGAACGGCGCACCCAAGACTGACGGCTACTCAGGCCGGTTCTCAGTCTGGCTTCAGTATGGAACGCCATCCCGCCCCCGTCGACGAACGGGCAAAGCAGGCTACCAAACCATCAAGTCTTATCGAAACACAGTGCGGAGCGAAGTCTTAGTAAGTGGCTATATGACCGTTCAATCAGCCTGTCATGCTGAACGCAGCGAAGCATCCCCTAGTGTCGGGTTAGGTTGAGTTTCGCTCTTTAGGAACTGGATACAAGCGTTT
>CAYJQA010000625.1:0-3271 GCA_964372065.1 uncultured Litorilinea sp. | reverse complement strand
GCGGGTCATGCCCCAAGCGTACCACAATCACCCAAAGTGCATAACAGGTTCTAGATTGATAGGGGCGAACGGGGCGCGGCGTCATGCAGGGCGCGGCGCGGGTAGTTCCGCCAACACGGCCGCCAGCCGGTCGGCGACCCAGGGCACTTCGTCGTCGTCGATGGCGTGCGGGCTGATGGAGATCGCGCCGTGCCACGTCCCGACGCGGATGGACGGCTCGCCTTCCGCCAAGCGGTCGACCACGCTTTGCAGCCAGCCTTTGGCCGCGGTCGCGACCGGGCGCAGCCGCACTTCCGGGATGGGGATGAACTCCTGGGCGAACGGCTCTTCCCAGGCGACGATATTTGGCACATGGGCGATGGCGGCCAGGATGGCGGCGTTGCGCTGCCGCCAGGTCGCTTGGTCCTGGTCGTGGTCGCGGCCCAGATAGAGTTCCAGCGCGACGACCAGCCCCACGATCTCCTCTTTGCTCACCTTCAGCGGCCGCCCGACCGTGTTGGGCGACGGCCCCGCGTTAGCGGCGCAGGCCGCGATCAGGTCGGGGCGGCCCAGGATGATGCCGGTTCCCTGTGGGCCGCCGATGGCTTTGCCGCCGCTAAAGGAGACCAGGTCCGCGCCCAACTGCGTATAGGCCCACAGGTTGCTCACCGGCGGCAGACAGGGCGCGGCGTCCACGATGACCGGTACGTCCCGCGCATGGGCGATGGGGATGACGTCGGCCAGGGAGAGCGTTGCGTAGGTTTCATAGGGCGCGGCGTGCAGCACCGCTGCCGTGCGCTCGGTGATCTCGGCTTCCATCTCCCACGCCGCGGTGGACGCATGGGACCAGCCGACCTCGACCAGCCGCACCCCCGCGCCGCGCACAGCATGGTCGAAGTTCATGCGCTGTTTGCGCTGGATGACGACTTCGTTCTTCATGCCGGTAGTGTCGGGCAGCCGCACGATCTTGCGCGGGTCCGTGCCCGCCACACACGCCGCGGTCGCGAGCAGCAGCCCACCGGCCGCGCCCGTTGTGATGTAGGCCGCGGGCGCATGGACCAACTCGGCGATGCGTTGGCCGGAGGCGGCGAGCAGTTCGGGCAGGTCGACGCGCCACGCCGCGGCTTCGGCCATGGCTTCCACCACCTGCGGGTGGGGCGGGATGCCGCCGTACAGGGTGGTCGCGCCCAGCCCGTTGACCACGCGGCGCACGCCCAGCCGCGTATAGACCGAATTGTGATTGTTCATGTGGGGGTTATCTCCTGCGCCGGCGCGGGTCAAGCGCATCGTTGAGGCCGTCGCCGAGGATGGTGAAGCCGAGTAGGATGAGGGCCAGCACCGCCGCCGGGGCGAGGACGAGATGCGGCCGGAAGCGCCAGGCCGACAGGTTCTCGTTGATCATGCGGCCCAGGCTGGCGCCCGGCGGCATGATGCCGATGCCGAGATAGCTGAGCGACGCTTCCAGCAGGATCGCGCCGCCGAAGTTGAGCGCGGTGGCGACGATCACCGGGCCGAGTGCGTTGGGGATGAGATGCCGGGTGATCACATGCCAGCCGGTCGCGCCCACCGTGCGCGCGGCCAGCACATAGTCGCGCTCACGCAGCGAGAGAATCTGGCCGCGCACCAGCCGGGCCAGCCCCGGCCAGGCGACGAAGCCCAGCGCGCCGACCACCACCAGATAGTCCAGCATGAGGGTGGACCGAAATGCGGGCCATTGGGTGCGTTCGTAGAGACCTTGAAAAAAGACTTGGATCGGTGGGCGGACGGTGGCGCTGACAAACAGCGCCAGCAGCAGGTAGGGAAAGGCGATGATGCCGTCGATCAGTTGGCTGATCACGCCGTCCACCCAGCCGCCGAAGAAACCGGCGGTCGCGCCCAAGATCGTCCCCAAGACGACTTGGATCGATGTCACTACCAGAGCGACCAGCAGCCCGGTACGCATCCCCATCACGATGCGGCTGAACATATCGCGGCCCAACTCGTCGGTCCCCAGCCAGTGTGCGGCGGTTGGCCCCTTGGAGATCGCGGTGAAGTCTTGGCGCAGGTGGTCGTAGGGCGTCAGCAGGGGACCGCCCAGCGCCAACACCAGGAATATCAGGACCAGGACCAGGCCGAGCGTAGCCAGCCGGTCGCGCAGCAGATGGTTGAGGGCGTCGTGCCACAGCGTGCGGTATTCGAGCCGGAGAGCGGCGGGCGCGCCGCCGTGCGCCGCCGTTTGGGTGGGTGTTACATTTGCCGCCATAGGTCTACGCCGTCCCCTTTCCCAAGCGCACGCGGGGGTCGAGGACGCCGTAGAGTAGATCGGTCGCCAGGTTGACCAGCGTGATCAGCACGACCGCGACCATCACCGTGCCCATGAGCAAGGGATAGTCGCGCGCCAGCAACCCACCCACGATCAGGCTGCCGAAGCCGGGGACCCCAAAGATGTCTTCCACAAAGATGGAAGAGACCAGGAGCGAGGCGAAGATCACCCCGATCTGGCTGAGGGCGGGGGTCAGCGCATTGGGCAGCATATGACGTGTGACCACAATGCGCCGCGTCATCCCTTTGGCGCGCGCCGTGCGCACGTAGTCTTCGTTGAGCACGTCGAGCACGCTGTTACGCATCTGGCGCACCACATAGATGAGCGGGCCGGACGTCAGCACCAAGACCGGGATGATCATTTCCAGCCGGAACAGCCCGTCCCAGCCGACGCCGATGGGCAAGATGTTCAGGTTCAGGACAAAGAGCACCAGCAGCATGGGGGCCAGCACATAGGGCGGGACCGCGTGGATCAGCGTGAACCCGCTGACCGTCAAGCGGTCGATCCAACTGTGCTGCTTCAGCGCCGAGATGATGCCCAGCGGAAGGCCAAGCAGAGCGATCAGGGCGATGGCCGCCGCCGCCAACTGAAAGGTGATGGGCAGGGCTTCGGCCATCAGCGTCCCGACCGGGCGGCTGCGCGAGAGCGAGACGCCGAAGTCGCCCTGCGCCGCCTTCCCCATGTAGTCCGCATACTGGACGACAAAGGGGCGGTCCAAGCCCAGGTCGCGGCGAATGCGTTCATATTCCTGTTCGTTGGCCCAGTTCGCACCCAAGATCGTGCGCGCCGGGTCGCCGGGACCGTAGAAGCCGAGCGCAAAGGTGATGAGGCTGGTGATCAGCACGGTGGGCAGGACGGCCAGGATGCGCCGGATAAGGTATTGCGCCATCGCGGTTCCCTTCTAGAAGTTGCGGTCGCGCCGGCTAGGTAGTGTTTGCAATCTGTCATGCTGAGCGTAGCGAAGCATCCCCTGCTCGGGTGCGCCACCGG
>CAYJQA010000624.1:0-3278 GCA_964372065.1 uncultured Litorilinea sp. | reverse complement strand
CCCAAGCCTGAAATACGCCCCACCGAAAGCACCCACACTACCCAAGCGCCCAACACCTGGTATAATGGGATACAGCGTACCCGACAATGTAGAATGACGGCTGATTGCTGAGACAGGTTCGTTCCGCCGCATGTCGCCATTTGCAGCGATGTTCGTCATCGCCGCAACGTCGGCCTGGAGCCGCAGTTTCCATGCAACTACCGATCACGCGTACAAAAGTCGTACGGCCACAGTCTCGCCCCGATCTATTTTCACGTCCCCGGCTGCTAAAAACTCTGCTGGGACTACTCGACCACCAATTGATCCTGGTCATCGCGCCTGCCGGCTATGGCAAGACGACGGCGTTGATAGACTTCGTCAACACGCTTGATATGCCCGCTTGCTGGTATGCCCTCAGCGCAGCGGACCGCAATCTACACCGCTTTTCCGCCCATTTTATCGCCGCCATTGCGCAACAGTTCCCCGACTTTGGGAAGGATTCAGGCGCCGCGCTCCAGAACCTTGAAGCCGGGCATAGCTCCCTCGCGCAATTTGTCACGCTCCTGGTCAACGATCTCTATGCGCAGGTACACCGACGCTTTGTCCTCGTCATCGACGACTATCACCTGGTTGACGACTGTGAGCCGATTGGCTCCTTTGTCAGCCAGTTTCTCCAAGATGTAGGCGACCACTGTCATATCATCCTCGCCTCGCGCACGCTGTTGACGTTGCCCGATCTGGCACTGCTGGTGGCGCGCGGCGCCGTTGACGGGTTGGATTTTCAGGAGCTTGCCTTCCGGCCAGATGAACTGCAAGCGCTCGCCCGTCAGAACTATAATCAGATTATCAGCGACGCCGAAGCCGAACAGATGGTGGTCTCCACCGAAGGATGGATTACGGGGATATTGCTCTCGGCCAATACCAGACAACTGCATATGGCCGGCCGTATGCGTCTCTTGCGAAGCTCCGGTATCGACCTCTACAGCTATCTTGCCGACCAGGTGTTGAAGCAACAGCCGGCCGCGCTGCGTGATTTTTTGCTGCGCACTTCCTATATGGACGAGTTTGACGCGAAGCTTTGCGCCGAGGTGATGGAGCCGGCATGGCGTCCTGCCGGCGAAAGTTGGCAGAGTCTCCTCGACGCGCTATTCCAAAAAAACCTGTTTGTCACGCCCGTTGGCGAACAGGGCGACAGCGTGCGCTATCACCCCTTGTTTCAGGAGTTTTTGCAGGAGCGGCTGCAAAGCGAACGGCCCGCCGAAGCGCCCATCATCCTGCGCCGTCTGGTCGAGGTCTATCTGCAGAGGGAGCAGTGGGAACAGGCCTATCTCTATGCCGAACGTCTTGACGACTCGGCGGCGATCGTCCGCCTGGTCGAGATAGCGGGGTTGCAGCTGATCTATGCGGGGCGTATCCTGCTCTTGCAGGAGTGGTTGGACAAGCTGCCCGCATCTGTCATGCACGTCCATCCCAAGCTCCTGGGCTTACAGGGATATTGTTGGATACTGCTTGGACAAGTCGAACAAGGGCTAAAGCGGCTGACCGATGCGGAGAAGTTGCTGCGTCAAGGGCCGCCCGGCGCGTTGCTGGCGCGGGTGTTAGCCAACCGTTCAATAGGCCATCGTTATCGTGGCGCCTATCAACAATCCATAAACGACGCCGAGGCCGCGCTGGCGCTACTCGACAAGTTGAACGCGGCGGCGGACGGTGAAGAGAATGAACCTGCGGTGCATCAAGTAGAAGGTCGTGAGTTTGGTGTGCGTGAGCTCCGACACATCAAGGCCTCAGCTTATCACTCCAAGGGTCTTGGCTTGTGTATGCAGGGTAATTTGGGCGAGGGCCTCGAATGGCTGCAACGTGCGCTTGAACTCTATCAACAGGCGGGGGACGTGCAGAACATGGCGACCCTGTCAATGGACATCGCGATCACGCACGATCATGCAGGCCAAAAGGCGTTGGCCCGGCCTCTCTTCCTTTATGCCCTTGAGGCCTGGCGCGATCTACATAACCTCATGGGTCAGGCCAATGTTTTGAACAGCCTGGGAGTTTTCTATCAGGAACAGGGACAGCACACCCAGGCATTTGCAGCCCTGGTCCAAGCGATTGATTGTGCACGACGCAGCGGGTATGCGCGCATGGAAGCCTTTGCGCTCACGGGGCTTGGGGACCTCGTATTTGAAGCGGGTCTGCTCCAGGCCGCGCAGACTTTTTATCAGGAGGCGTACCCGCTGGCGCGGCGACTGGACGAGCGATTTCTGGTGCTTTATCTTGAGCTGGCGCGCGCTGCGCTGGCATGGTCGGCCCACGAATGGAACATTGCCTATGACTATTTGGACGCAGCCGGGCGTCTGGTCTTGAGCAAGAACTCCAGTTACGAATGGGGGCTTTACCGGCAGGCAATGGGGCGCTATTACATGGCGCAAGGGTCGGCGCAATCTGCCGTGGAGCCCTTGTATGATGCGGCAGCCTGTTTTGTGCAAGGCGGACAGACCACAGACGAAGCGAGGACGCGGATTATGCTGGCCGCCGCCTATCAGGCAGTGGGGAAGCAGGCTGAGGCAACGCGCGAATTCACGGTAGCCCTGACCTTAATCGCCCAGCTCGATACCCGGCACGCCGTGGTCGTCGTCGCGAGCCAGGTGAGCGATCTGCTCCGAGCCATGGCGGTGCATGGTCCCCAAATGGGCTACTGCAAGCAGATGTTGGCCGCAGTTGACGTGTTTCAAGCTCAGCGCCCACTCCTGCGCCGCGAGTTTCGCGACCGGATTCGTCTTCTGTTTCCGCAGATACCGGTCGATCCGTCGGCGCTTGTGGTCCGGGCGTTGGGCCGCGCCGAGGTGGCGGTCAACGGGCAGCCCATCGCCCTGAGCGATTGGAAAACGCGTGTCTCGCGCGATCTGCTGTTCTGTCTATTGGCGCATCCAGGAGGGTTGACCAAGGAACAGATCGGCATGCACTTCTGGCCGGATGGTTCCCCAGAGCACGTCAAGAGCCGTTTCAAGAACGCTATCTACCGGATGCGCAATGCGCTGAATCAGGAAGTGATACTATTTGAAGACGGCATTTATAGATTCGACGCATCGCTGGACTATGAGTACGACGTCGAACTTTTCTTGTACCATGTGGAAGTCGGGAATGCCGCCCCCGATCCTGCTGCTCAAATCGAAGCCTATACGCTGGGCCTCGGTTATTACGGCGGGGCTTATATGCCGGATACTGAAGCGGCCTGGACCTACCTGGAACGCGAACGGCTACGCCGGATCTATCTGGACACGGCGCTGTGCCTGGCGCAGCTAACC
>CAYJQA010000623.1:0-3280 GCA_964372065.1 uncultured Litorilinea sp. | reverse complement strand
GCCATGTGGACGCGCTATCTGCCCGCGCTGGTGGAGGTGCGGCGGCTGCTGGCGGAAGGGGCTATCGGCGCGGTGCGCATGGTCTCGGCGGACTTTGGCTTCCGCGCCGAGTTCAACCCCAGCCGCCGCGCGTTTGCGCCGGAACTGGGCGGCGGCGCGCTGCTGGATGTGGGCGTCTACCCCATCTCCCTGGCGAGCATGATCCTGGGGACGCCCAACCGGATTGTGAGTATGGCGGAGTTGGGGCAGACGGGCGTGGATGAGCAGTCGGCCTATGTCCTGGGCTATCCCGGCGGGCAGATGGCGGTGCTGCACACGGCGGTGCGGACGCGCACCCCGCACGACGCGGTGATCATGGGGACGGAGGGCTTTATCCGCATCCATTCGCCGTGGTGGGTACCGCGGGCGCTGACGATTGACAAGCCAGGCCAGACGCCGCAGGGGATGGCGGTCCCGTTCGAGGCGAACGGCTACAACTATGAGGCGGCGGAGGTGCACCGCTGTCTGCGCGCCGGGCGGCTGGAAAGCGACGTGATGCCGCTGGACGAGACGCTGGCGATCATGCAGACCATGGACACAATCCGCGGCCAGTGGGGGCTGAAGTATCCGGGCGAATGACCACAGCGGATGGTCAAACGAGGATGACACAAAACGCCCCGGTCACACGGACCGGGGCGCGTTGTTGGCGGCAGACGTGAGATCGGTCCCGGCGCGTTAGGCGGCGGGAGTTTCTTCGTCCGACTTCTTCTCGGCCTTTTCGGTCTTTTCGGCGGCTGTCGTGTCGTCCTTGTCCTGGGCGGCCTTGCGGAACTCGCGCACGCCACGCCCGACTGCGCCAAAGACCTCAGGCAGCTTGCCCACGCCAAAGAGCATGGTCACGATGACCAGGATCAACATCAACTCAACGGGACCGATCTTGGGAAACATCATGGTGGGTCTCCTTCTATGCACGCGAGGCGGAGCAAGTTCTCTGCCGAATAGTGTGCGTATCTATGCTACGGTGGCGTCGGGACGCCGGAACTGCCGGAATACGCTAAATCTAAGCCTAGACGGCGCGGAATGCAAACTGTGACTACGGTCGTCAGCCTTTGATCACGGCCAGCGGCTCGAGACGCGCCACGGCGCGGGCAATCCCCGCGCCTTCGACCACGGCGATCACTTCTTCCACCTGCTTGTAGGCCAGCGGCGCTTCTTCGGCCAAGCCGGCCAGGCTGCCGGCGCGGATGTGGATGCCGCGGCGGCTGAGTTCCTGTTTGAGCGTTTCGCCGCGCACTTGCTTTTTGGCTGCGGTGCGGCTCAGGTTTCGGCCCGCGCCGTGACAGGTGGAACCGAAGGTCTGGTCCATCGCGCCTTGTGCGCCCGCCAGCACGTACGAGGCAGTGCCCATGCTGCCGGGCACGAGCACGGGCTGGCCCGCGGCGCGATAGGCAGGCGGAATCTCGGCGTTGTGGGGTGGGAAGGCGCGCGTGGCCCCCTTGCGGTGGACGCAGACTTCCATGCGCCGCCCGCCCACGGTGTGCTCTTCGAGCTTGCCGATGTTGTGGGCCACGTCGTAGACCTGGCGCAGATGGAAGGGCAGGCCCGTTTTGGCGAAGATCAGCTCGAAGCTCTCGCGCACGAGCATGGCGAGGACCTGGCGGTTGGCAAAGGCGAAGTTGGCCGCGGCCTGCATGGCGGCCTGGTAGTCGGCCCCTTCCGGCGAATTCTGCGGCGCGCAGACCAGTTCGCGGTCGGGCAGTTGGATATGATGGCGGGCGAGCGCCTTTTGGAAGTCGCGCACGTAGTCGGTGCAGACTTGATGGCCCAGCCCGCGCGACCCGCAATGGATGAGCACGACCACTTGGTCGGGGGCGAGGCCGAACGCGGCCGCGGCGTCTTGGTCGTAGACGGCGGCGACGCGGTCCACTTCGAGAAAGTGATTGCCCGCGCCCAATGTGCCCAGTTGGCGGCGACCGCGCTCACGCGCGTGCGGGCTGACCTTGCTGGGGTCGGCCCCGCGCAGACGGCCCGTGGCCTCGCTGTGGAGCAGGTCTTCGGCCGCGGCCAGGTCGTTGTCCAGACACCAATGGCTGCCGCGGCGCAAGACTTCGGCCATTTCGGCGTCGCTGAGATGGTAGCGCCCGCCTTCGCCGACGCCGCTGGGACAGTTGGTGTAGAGCGCGGTAGCCAGGTCGTTGAGATACGGTTCCACCTGGTCCACGGTCAAGTTGCTGGCGAGCAGGCGCACGCCGCAGTTGATGTCATAGCCGATCGCGCCGGGCGAGATGACGCCGTCGGGGACGCGGGTGGCGGCGACGCCGCCCACGGGAAAGCCGTAGCCCTGATGTACGTCGGGCATGGCGATGGCATAGCCGACAATGCCGGGCAAGGTGGTCGCGTTGACGAGTTGTTCGATACTTTTGTCGGTCAGCGCCTTTTCCAGCAGCGCCTGGCTGGCATAGACGCGGGCCGGAACGCGCATGTCGTCGCGATAGGTGGTGGGGATCTCCCACACATAAGCGTCCAGGCGACGCAGGTCGGTGAGTTTGATCATGGTAGAGCCTCGCGGCGCGGCGCGGTCAACGGTTCAGATGTCGAAGTAGACCTGGGCGGCCCAGCCATCGGCCCCGGCGGTGACGCGGATCTGGTGGTAGGTCACGGCCTTGATGTGGAGCACGGGCGGCGTCAGCGGGCGGCGACCGCTAACCTGGGCTTCCAGGTGGGTCGGAGTCCAGCGGGTCACGGTGCAGTCGTCAAAGAGTGCGTCGGTCGTTTCGTACAGGTAGAGCAACTCGCTCAACCAGTCGACGAGCAGGCTTTCGCCGTCCATGGCATCGAGCTGGACGGTATGGCGGACGAGTGGGGCGTGCGGGTCGGGTCGGGCGCGCAGCAGGGCGAACATGCCCTGGGCGGCGCAGGCGTACAGCAGCTCCGGGGCGTCGGCCTGCACGGATAGCCCAATCTCCGCCGTATGGGCGAGTTCTTGATAGCGACAAGGTTGCATGGCGGCCTGTGGCGCTGCGACAAGGGTCGCCGGAAAGAAACGGCGGTGTGCTATACTCAGCTTCAGTATAGACTACGGTCAGAACGGCGTCAACGAAATTGGTGATAGGTGGGATCGGGCGAGATGAACGCACGGGTACGTTCGCGGCTATTGCTAGGCGGTTTGGCGCTGGCGGCGCTGGCGCTGGTGGCGGTGATGTATGTCAGCCGTCCCGTTCCCATCCCCGCGGGTGCGACCGCAGGGCCGCAGCCGACGCGGTTGCCCACCAGCGCGGCGGTGGGTCCGATCGCGACGCCG
>CAYJQA010000622.1:0-3286 GCA_964372065.1 uncultured Litorilinea sp. | reverse complement strand
TCTGGGCCTACGGGCTGCGTAACCCCTGGCGCTATGCCTGGGACCCGGCGACCGGCGACCTCTATATCGCCGATGTCGGCCAGGGCGATTACGAGGAGATCAATGTGCAGCCCGCCAATAGCCCCGGCGGCGAGAACTACGGGTGGCCCATCACGGAGGGCAAACACTGCTATGCTGCCGCCACCTGCGACACGGACGGGCTGACCGCGCCCGTCGCCGAGTATATCCACGACACCCCCAACGATGACAACGACGACTGCTCCGTGACGGGCGGCGCGATCTTCACCAGCCAGGCGGCCGTTCAAGCGCCCGTCTATCTGTACGGCGACTTCTGCTCCGGGCGCATCCGGGGACTGCAACGCGACGGCGCGCTCTGGGTCGACACCATCTTGCTGGGAACCGGGCTGTCCATCACCAGCTTCGGCGTGGACGAAGCGGGCCATGTCTTTGTCGCGGCCTATAACGGCGGGAGCGTGTACCGCCTGTTCGAGCCGCTGGCTATCCATTACTTACCCATGCTAAGCACAGACTAGACAATATGCCATGATCCGCGTGCTCTATCGTCACCGCAGCGGTACGCTCATCGACGACCTGCCCCTCAGCCAGGTCCCGGTTGCGATCAAAGACTCCCAGGCGCGCGTCTGGATCGACCTACAGAGCGCGACATCCGACGAGTACCGGCTTGTGTTGGAGCAGATGTTTCACTTTCATCCCCTGGCCGTGGAAGATGCCATCAACGAGGTCCACATTCCTAAGGTGGACGACTACGGCCCCTATCTCTATCTGGTGGTCCATAGCTTTCGGTTGGGCGACGAACGCATGGACATTGACACCTATGAGTTGGACATCTTCTTGGGGACCAACTACCTGGTGACCAGCCACGAGCGCGCCAGCGAGTCCGTGGACCTGCTGTGGAAGAAAGAGTATCACGTCGAGCGCGGGCTGGCGCGGGGGACGGCGCTCTTGCTTTATGAACTCATGGACCGCCAACTCGACCGCTACATTCCCCTGTTGGACCAGTTCGAGGCGCGCGTCGAGGGACTGGGCGACCTCATCGTCAAGACAGATGTAGCCTATGACGAGCGGGCGGTGCTCAACGACATCTTGACGGCCAAGAGCAGCGCGCTCCGTCTGCGGCGCATCTTGCTGCCTCAACGCGAGGTCTTCGCCCGGTTGGCCCGCGACCACTATGAGGCCATCCCCGCCGACTGCCGGCTCTATTTCCAGGATCTCTACGACCACGTAGTGCGGCTGGCGGACTTGGCGGAGAGTATGCGCGATTTGGTCAACGGCACGATGACCACGCACCTCACGCTCTCCAGCAACCGGCTCAACGAGATCATGAAGGTGTTGACCATCATCTCGACTATCTTCATGCCGTTGAGCTTTATCGCCGGGGTCTATGGCATGAACTTCCACTATATGCCGGAGTTAAGTTGGCCCTGGGGCTATCCGCTAGTGTGGCTGATCTTCATCACGCTCTTTGCGGTGATGATCCGCTCCTTCCGGCGGCGACGTTGGCTCTGATACCCGGATCGCCGGGCGCGGCCCGGCCCAACCTAGTGGATGCGGACCTTTCTGTGGAACCGAAACGAACGCCGCCCGATATCTCGGCGCAAACCAAAGAGACGTGGCAACGCACCCGGCACGACCATTCCGCGGGCGGCGTTGCCTATCGGCGCAGCGCGGCAGCCATCGAGATCGCGCTCATCGCCACCCGCGGCGGGCGGCGCTGGCAACTCCCCAAAGGCTCGCGCGAAGCCCAGGAGTCGCCCGTGGAGACGGCCGTCCGTGAAGTGGCCGAGGAAGCCGGCCTGCGCACCGAGTATGCGGCCGATCTGCAAACGATCGACTATTGGTATTGGGACACCTATCGCAAGGACATCCCCGAATTAGTCCACAAAACGGTGGATTTCTATTTGCTGCGCGTGGTGGGCGGGGAACTGAGCGACGCTTCGTATGAGGTGGACGCGGTGGGCTGGTTCACTTTTGACCAGGCCGAGGCGATCCTGACCTTTTCGGGCGAGTTGGCGGTTGTGCAGCAGGCGCGCGCCTGTCTCGCCGCGACGGGCTAACGCCGGGCGCGCCGCTTAACGCTGGTAGCCGCGCCCGGCGGCATCCGGGTCGCCATAGCCCGTCAATTCCACATACCCGCGGCCGCTCACCGGCTCGCCGTGCGCCGTCCCGCTGACGGCGACCGCGCCTTCCCAATAGCGATAGCTGACCTGCATCTCCTGATCACGCACCAGCGGAGTAACCGTCAATGCTAACCCGTGGTCGGGGATCGTGACGCGCCACCCAGACGGGTAAACGATGCCGGTGCGCGGGCTGGTCCATTCATCGGTGACCGCCAGCGTGAGGGCAGACGCGGCGAGGGCCTGCTGTGCGCCGTCCGCGGCCATCAGCGCGCCCTGAAAATCCCCCACGGCGCGGCCGTCGGCGGTACGAATCTGGGCGAACATGAGCGCCTCACCGCCGTCCAACTGGAGGCTAAACCAGTCCCACCCCACGGCGTCGGCGCTGAGCGCGCTGGTGCCGAACTCGTGGTCCATCCAGCTCTGCCCGGTGACCGCGACCGTACGCCCGCCGGCGGTGACGCTGCCCGTCGTCGCCAGCCCGACCAGGCTGTAGTAATAGCTGGCGTTGCCCGCTTCCGGCCCTTTTTGGCTCAACCCGGCGTTGCCCTGGAGCATGACCGGCCGCGTCGCGGCCACCTGCAAGTCAATGGCGACCGTCTCGCCTTCGGCGGTCGTCGCTTGGGCGGTCAGATGCATCACGTCCGGCGCGGCCTGCATGGCCGACCAGTCTTCCAGCCAGACGCTAAAGACCGGCTCGCCCGTGGCCCCGGCCAAACCGCCGCTGCCCCGGCTGAAACGCTCAAAGCTCACATGGCGGTCGCGCGCCACATCGGTGACGGCAAAGTGGGCCATGTAGACCTGATTCGTCGCCAGGTCCGAGGCGCGTGCCGCCGCCTGCGGGCTGAGCGCGCTGCGAAAGATGGTGAACTGAAAGCCGTACTCGTCGCCCGCGGGGTCGACCAGGTTGCCGGTGTAATACCACCATTCGGTGCGATAGTCGGGGTGCGCGCCGTGGTCGCGGGGAAAGCTGAAGGTCATGGGCGCGGCGGCGCGGGCATAGCCCGTATCCGCCGGGCCGCTCAACGCCGCGATCACATTGGCGCTGGCCGGGGTGGACACGGCCCCGCCGCAGCCCGCGGCCAATAGCAGCGCCGCCAGCGCGGCCGTCACGCCCCTCAACCACCCGCGCCGCGCCCTCACCGTACCCT
>CAYJQA010000621.1:0-3290 GCA_964372065.1 uncultured Litorilinea sp. | reverse complement strand
TGCCCTCCGTGAACCAGACCTTCTCGTTCTTGGTCTCCTGCTTGCCGTTGTGGATGATGGCCCCGGCCGTAGCGCGCTCGAAGCCGATGATGATGCGCGCCGTGGTTGACTTGCCGCAGCCGCTTTCGCCGGCCAGGGCAAAGATCTCTGCCGGCTTGATGTAGAACGATATGTTGTCGACCGCCGTGATCCGGACGCGCGAGAGCACGCTGCCCAAGGTGAAGACTTTGGTCAGGTTTTCAACTTCAAGCAGCTTTTCCATGCCGTCCTTCTCCGACTAGCCAGCAGGCAGCTTTGTGGTTCGAATCGACCTGTCTGAACTCGGGCATCTGCTGCTTGCAGATCTCCATTACATACGGGCAGCGCGGGTGGAAAGGACAGCCGGAGGGCAGGTTCGCCAGAGAGGGCGGGCTGCCGGGCACACTCTCGCGCTGCGTTTTGTCGCCAAACTTGGGTAGCGAGTTGATCAGGTACTGGGTGTAGGGATGAGCCGGCGCGCCAAAGATCTTCGCGGTCGGCGCCTCTTCCACGATCTTGCCGGCGTACATGATGCCGATGCGGTCGGCGATGTTGGCATGTACGCCCATATCGTGCGTCACTAAGATGATCGTGTTCTGCAGTTTGCACTGCACATCTTTAAGCAGTTGGACGACGCCGCGCTGCACCACCACGTCGAGCGCGGTGGTCGGCTCGTCGCCAATGATGATGCGCGGCTTGAGCAGCGTCGCCAGGGCGATGGTCACACGCTGGCGCATCCCGCCCGACAACTGGTGCGGGTACGCGTCCAGGATCTTGGGCGGCAACCCCAGCTCGACGATGTGCTCTTTGGCAAGTTCGAAGGCTTCGTCCTTCCGTTGCGCGCTGATGTGGCTTTCGATGAAGTCACGGTAGGTGTCTTTGATCCGCGCCACCGGGTTGAGCACGCTCATCGAACCTTGCGGTACATAGGCAACGTACTCGAGCCGCAGCCGGCGCTTTTCTTCCGCGGTGAGCGTGGCGACATCAACGTCGACGCCGGCAATCCGATAGATAACCCTGCCGGCCATGACGCGCAGCGGCGGCTCGGCCGCGGCGACCAACGCCTTGAGCAGCGTCGACTTGCCACAGCCGCTCTCGCCGGCAATGCCGTAGATCTCGTCTTCGCGAATCGCCAGATCGACGTCGTCGACGGCCTTGACGATCTTCTGCTTACCGTAGACGTCGAGGACATAGAACGCTTGCAGCCCTTCGGCCTTGAGAATGATCTCTTCCATGCGCTTCACCCTACCCCGACACGTTGTATCCGGCGGCGAGGATCCAGGTATTCGCTGACGCTGACCGACAGCCAGTACAAGGCCACGAAGAGCAAGATCGACAGTACGATCGGCGTCAACACCCACCACCACCGACCGAGGAGCACCGCCTGGTACTGGATCGCCCAGTACAGCATGATGCCAAGCGTAGGAATCGAGAGGTCCAGCAGGCCGAGAATCGCCAGCGTGATTTCCAACCCAATCGCCCAGGCCATGTTGTTGATCAACGTGGAGAAGATCAGGGGCGTACAGTAGGGCATATATTCATTCAGCACCAGCCCTAAGGTGCCCGTGCCGGATAGAATGGCCGTCTTGGTGAACTCCTGTTCGCGCAGGCTCAGAATTTGCGAGCGGATCAGCCGGGCATCCCAGGCCCAGCCGAAGATAGCCAGCAGTAACCCCAGGCTGACCACGTTCATGCTCTCGCGGATCAACATCGCCAGCATTACGATCATCAGAAACAGCGGGATGACCAGCAGGCTATCGCTCACAAACATGAGTACGCGGTCCGACATGCCGCCGAGATAGCCGGCAATCATGCCAACCATGACAGCGACTAGCCGGGACACCAGGCCCGCGATCAGGGCGATGGTCAGCGAGTTGCGGACGGCAAAGGCGGCCATCCAGAAGATGTCTTGGCCGTTGGAATCGGTGCCCAGCCAGTACTCGGCGGACGGTCGCATGTCGCGCGGCACCTCTCCCCAGATCGTCGGATCATAGGGCGAAAAAAAGGAGAGACCGGCGAAGGCAACCATCATGGCCAGCGTCCAGAAACCCCAGAAGAAGCGATAATCTCTGAGCAGATCTCTAAATACTCTCACGCTATCAGCACTCCTTGTCGAGCGAAGGCAATGCACCGTATGCGTTTGGATGGGCGTCGGTTCTCAACCGCGCCGCACGCGCCCACAACGCCGGTCGCCGATCACGAATATCTGATTCGCGGATCGAAGAGTGGGTAGACCAGGTCGACGAGCAGCACAGTCGTCGTGATGGCAAAGATCGAAAAAACCGTGATGCCCATGATCAGGTTGTAGTCGCCGTTGACGATGGCGCGGTACAGCAGCGTCCCTAGACCCGGATAGGAGAACACGATCTCCGTGATCAAGGCGCCGCTGAAAATCAGGCCAAGTGAGAGGGCAAGACCTGTGATTTGCGGCAATAGGGCATTCCGAAAGACATATCGCGTGACGATCTTGCGCTCGGTGACACCGCCCATCCGGGCGTATTGGACATAGCTCTCGCCGACGACGCTCTGGACGACGAGTTTCATGGTCTGAAACCAGACGGCCATGCCCAGGATCAGGATGGAAAGCGCGGGCAGGAACGAGTGCCAGAGCACATCCTGAATGTACGGCAGGCTAAAGGTCGGTTGACGGCCCAAAGTAGAGCCGCCAGACACGGGGAACCACCGCAAGGCATAGGCAAAGAGCAGAAGCAGGGCGAATGCGAAGATGTAGTAAGGCATGGGGCGGATCACCATCGCAATGGCGTCCATGCCGTGCGACCAGCGACTGTCTGAGAAATAGCCGGCAAACGCGCCAAGCACGTTGCCGACGGCCCACGCCAAAGCCGTCGTCGTCAATAGCAAGCCGGCAGTCCACGGCAGGGCTGTGCCGATCAATGCGCTTACCGGTGTGGGAAACTGGAAGAATGAGACCCCCAGATCGCCCTGGGCCAGGCGCACCCAAAACGCGCCATATTGATCGAGCCAGGATCCCCCCAGCCCATACATCTCGGTCAGGTCGGCAATGATCTTGTCCATAGCGCCGGGTTCCAGCGACGCGCCGCGCGAGCGCAACTCCGCAATTGTCTGCAAGACCGGATCATTGGGCAGCAGGCGCGGGATGATAAAGACCGCGGTGACGCCGAAAAAGATGACTAGGATGTATTGGATGAGACGCGGGATGAGATAGCTTCGTAAGAACATGCGGGCTGATCCCTTGCTGAACAGACTGTTTGCGCGCCGGGCGTTCCGTGCTGCGTGGCGAGGGGCTACGC
>CAYJQA010000620.1:0-3307 GCA_964372065.1 uncultured Litorilinea sp. | reverse complement strand
GGCTCAGGCATTTGTCGCATGACAGATGGGCAGCCAACGCGTATACTGGAGCAACGACAAACACAGGGGGAACGCGAGATGCCCATACCACAAGAGACAATCAAGACCGGGACGGCGACCGCCCCGGATTTGGCGCGCCGCGGGAGTGTCTCGCGGCGCGCGCAGTTGACCGGCGGGGTCGCGCTGGCCGCGGGCGCGACGTTGGCCGCGCCGGCCGCGGCGCTCCATGCCCAAGCCGCAGAACCGCCGCCTGCCATGCGCTCCGCCGGCGCGGCGGTCATGGCCGCGGCGGGTGGGCTGCCCAGTCTGCCTGCGGTCGCGGTGGTGGCGCTCAACCGTCTGGCCTTTGGCCCGCGCCCGGAGGACTGGAAGCTCTTTGCCGCGCTGGGCGCCAACGACGACGAACGGCTGCAAGCGTATGTGGACCAGCAGCTTAACCCGGCGGCCATCGACGACAGCGCGTGCGATGGCATCCTGGCGGCGCAAGGGTTCACGACGCTGAACAAGTCGCTCAAGCAGTTGTGGGCCGACCATGTGAATGGCGACCAGGACCGCTACCGGCCCGCGCTGGATGTGGAAGCGGCGACGCTGCTGCGCGCGGTCTATAGCAAGCGCCAGTTGGCGGAGGTCCTGGCCGACCACTGGCACAATCACTTCAACGTCTTCGCCTGGGACTATTGGGCCGCGCCGGTGTGGGTGCATTATGACCGGGACGTGATCCGCAAGCACATGCTGGGCAACTTCCGGGCTTTCCTGGAAGCCGTGGCCAAAAGCCCGGCCATGCTCTATTACCTGGACAATCAAAACAACTTCGGCGGGCGGCCCAACGAGAACTTTGCGCGTGAGTTCTTCGAGCTGCACGGTATGGGCGCGGAGAATTACTTGGGCGTGCGCGCGGCGGATGACCCGGCCATCGTGGACGACCAGGGTAAACGTCTCGGCTATATCGACTCGGATGTCTACGGCGCGACGACCTGCTTTTCCGGCTGGCAGGTGAACGAGGAGACGGGCGAATTTGTCTTCAACGCCGAAGACCACTTCCCCTACACCAAGCTGGTGATGGGCAAGGTGATCCCGGAGTTCCAGGGCATCAAGGACGGGCAGGACGTGCTCGACCTGGTGGCCTATCACCCCGGCACGGCGCGCTATATCTGCCGCGGGCTGTGCCGGCGGCTGATCGCGGACGAGCCGCCGGAGGCAGTGGTGGAGGCTGCGGCCGCGGTCTTTATCGCCAAACAAAACGCGTCGGACCAACTCAAACAGGTGGTGCGGACGATCCTGCTCGCGCCGGAGTTTCGCAACACCTGGGGCGAGAAGGTCAAGCGCCCGCTGGAGTATTCCATGAGCGTCCTGCGCGGGCTGGCGGCCAACTTCGTCGTGACGGATCCCTCCTTCTTCTGGAGCTATGACGCGATTGGGCAGGGGCTGTTCGGCTGGCGACCGCCCAACGGCTATCCCGACGACCGCGAGGCGTGGACGGGGACCATGCCGCTGCTGCAACGCTGGCGGCATGGTAACTGGCTCTTTAGCTGGCGCATCGGCGGCGACGGCGCGGACAATTATACGTACCGTCTGCGCCCGGAGGCGGTCACGCCCAGCTCCCTGCGCACGCCCAACGAGTTGGTGAACTGGTGGAGCCAACGGCTGTTGGGGCGCAAGCTGCCGGCGGAGGAGCACGCCGCGGTGGTGAACCTCATCGCCGCCGGGCGCAACCCCGATTTCGACCTGCCCGACGAGGATTATAGCGAGCGGCTGCGCCAGATGGTGGCGTTGATCTGCATGTCACCTTCGTTCCAGTGGCGCTAGGCGCGCCGGAGAGGATACCGACCCATGTTTAAGACGTCGCGCCGCGGCTTCCTGGTGGGCTGTTCCGCCGCCATTGCGTCCATGTCGGGCGGGCTGAGCTTTACGGCCTTTGGCAGCGCCGAAGACGAGCCGAATCAAGACATTCTGGTGGTGGTCTTTTTGCGCGGGGGGATGGACGGGCTGAGCGTGGTTCCACCCATCGCCGGGGCGGACCGCGGCTATTACCTGGAGCAGCGTCCGGACATCCAGATTCCGGTGAGCGGTGAGGGCGCGGCGATCAAGCTGGATGACCGCTTTGGGCTGCACCCCGGCGCGGCCGCGCTGCACGAGTTGTTCCAGGACAAGCGGCTGGCGATTGTCCACGCCGCGGGGCTGACGAGCGACACGCGCAGCCACTTCGACGCCATGCAGTACATCGAGCTAGGCACGCCGGGCAGCAAGAGCAGCACCACCGGCTGGCTCACGCGCCATTTGCAGACCGCGGGCAATCTGCCCGGCGAGATCATCATGCCCGCGATGGCGGTGGGCAGCCTACAGCCCACGTCGCTGGCAGGCAGCCGCGAGTCCATCGGGCTGAGCAGCCCCGGCGATTTCAGCTTGAACGGCCACTGGTACTATGAGGACTGGCAGCGGTTGGCGCTGCGCCAGATGTATACGGGGACCAGTTGGCTGCACGAAGCCGGGGCGCAGACGCTCAACGCGGTGGACGTGATCGAGTGGAGCAACCCGGGCAACTATACGCCGGGCAACGGCGCGGTCTATCCCAACTCCAGCTTTGGCCGCGACTTGCAGGCCGTGGCGCAGATGGTCAAGCTGCAGTTGGGGCTGCGCGTGGCGACGGTGGACCTGGGCGGCTGGGACACGCACGAGTATCAGGGCGACAATGCGGGCGGCTACTTTGCGGGCAAGATGAGCGAACTGGGCGGCGGGCTGCACGCGCTCTATAACGACCTGTCCAGCTTTAACGGCGTGGACCATACGAAGCGGCTGACCGTGGTGGTGATGAGCGAGTTTGGCCGCAGCTTTGGTCAGAATGCTTCGCGCGGGACGGATCACGGCCACGGCAACATCATGTTCGTCATGGGCGGCCAGGTGAACGGCGGCAAGGTCTACGGCCAGTGGCCCGGTCTCGGCCCGGATGCGCTCTATGACCGCCGCGACCTGGACATTACGACCGACTATCGCCGGGTGTTGAGCGAGATCCTAATTCGCCGCCTGGGCAACCCCAAGTTGGGGCTGATCTTCCCCCAGTACAGCGACTATACGCCGCTGGGGATCGTCCAGGGCGCGGACCTGACGCCCGACTATGCGACGGGAACGCCGGCCCCGGAACCGTCGCCGGAGCCGACGCCCGACGACAACGCGGGCACGCCGAAAGAACGCATCTACCTCCCCGGGCTGCAGCGGTAGCGCAGCCGCGGGCAGTTTCCCTCCCTGCTGTGACGGCCCCGCCGAGGCCGGGGATGCGCCCGGGGCGGGCCCGGCGGCAAGGCCGGAGGCC
>CAYJQA010000619.1:2835-3313 GCA_964372065.1 uncultured Litorilinea sp. | reverse complement strand
GGATCAAGCCGCTGTCATTCCGAACGAATGTGAGGAATCTCTCTGGTAGGCGTCCTGACGCCGGAGAGATTCCTCGTCGCAGACTCCTCGGAATGACAGGGTGTCAGGACTTTTGAGATGCCCTGCTGCGTCCCGCCAAGCGGTTGCAGCCGCGCCGGGCAGGATGATATGATACGCCGCGACCGGGCCGGCGCGGCTTCCTGCAGCCCCGGCGTCAATCATAAGGAGAATCTGACGATGCAGCGCGATCAACTTCGCCAAATGGTGCAAGAGCGTTTCAACGCCTCCCTGGCAGAAAGCGGCGTGCAGATCACGGCCCTGCCGCCCGCCCAACTCAATGCCTTGGTCAGCGCCCTGGCCGACAGTATCTTCACCGTCATGGAAGGGCTGGAAGACGAAGCCGCCGAAGTTGGGGGGGGGGCGGGGGGCGGCGGGGGGGGGGGGGGCGGGGGGGCGCCGGCGGGGGGGGGCGCGCGCC
>CAYJQA010000619.1:0-2825 GCA_964372065.1 uncultured Litorilinea sp. | reverse complement strand
CTGGAAGACGAAGCCGCCGAAGTTCCCCCCACCCCGGCGCAACGCCTTGCGGGCGATCCCGATGATGCCCCGCCCGCTACGTCCGAAACCCCCCACGTCGAGGAAATCTTGTGGCGCGGACGCCCCTTCCTCACCATCGGCACGCGCTATGAGCTGACCAGCGAGCGCTTTCGCGTTTACCGCGGCATCCTGGGCAACCGCATCGAGGAGCTTGAGTTGGTCCGCATCAAAGACACGCGGGTCAAGCAGCACGTCGGTGAACGCATGTTGGACGTGGGCGACATCACCATCATCAGCGCCGATTCCTCCACGCCCGACATCCTGCTCAACAACGTGCGCGACCCCATCGACGTGCGCGAACTGATCCGGCGCGCCGTTATGGCCGAAAAGAACCGCCGCGGCCTCTACTATCGCGAAGACATTGGCAGCGCCTGATCCACGCGTCAGCGCCCCATCAATGGACCCCTGCATGTCGCCCAAGCCGTCCGGTCTTGTGTCGCCCGCGCCGCCCGCGGTGGACCTGGCCCATGTCCTCACCGTCGCCCAGCAGGCGGGCGACCTCATCCTTGCCATGCGGGCCGGCGGTCTGCAAGCGATCGGCAACAAAAGCAGCGCCACTGACCTCGTCACCGAGGCCGACGTCGCCGCCGAAAAGCTCATCCGCGGCGAACTGCAGCGACTCTATCCCACGGTCGGTTTCTGGGGTGAAGAAAGCAACCAAGCGCCCGACACGGAGTACTTCTGGGTCGTGGACCCCATCGACGGCACGACGAACTTTGCCAACGGTCTGGACTACTTCGCCGTCAACATCGCGCTCAACCAGGGCGACGTCACGCTGCTGGGCGTTACGCTGGAACTCCCGGCGCGGCGGCTTTTCTTTGCCCGGCTGGGCGGCGGCGCATTCCGCCGCGACCCCGGCGGCGACGTCCCCCTCCACGTCAACCGGGCCGGCGATCTCAACCGCGCCCTCTTGTCCACCGGCTTCCCCTATCACCGCGCCGAGCACGAAGACAACAATCTGCCGGAGTTTGCTCACTTCTTGGTGCGCGCCCAGGACGTCCGCAGCATGGGGAGCGCGGCCATGGACCTGGTCAACGTGGCAAGCGGCGCGTTGGCGGGCTACTGGGAAGGCTGGCTCAAAGCGTGGGATGCGGCCCCCGGGTCGCTGATCGTGCGCGAGGCCGGCGGCCAAGTCACCGACTATCAAGGCGGCGACTGGACCATCTTCAGCCAAACCCTCGTGGCGAGCAACGGCCGGCCCACGCTCCACCGGGCGCTGCTCGACGGCATCCGCACCGCGCGGGGCACGCTGCGCGCCACGCTCCTCCCCGGTGACCCGGTCTGAGCACCGGCCAAGTACCCCTTTCCCACCGACGCAAACCGGCTGCCCTGGTGGGCAGCCGGTTCTTGTTTGTCACGGTTTGGTGGGTCGCGCGGCGTGGGCCGGGGCGACCGGCCCATCACTGGGCCAGCGCCGGGAGAAAGATAGCGTATGACTGCGTACCGGCGTGCGGCTCCTCGCCGGCCGTGTTGAGGGCATTGGCGACCAGGGTCATGGTCCTGGCGGCGTTGATGCGCCCGTTGCCGTACTCGGCATCCCGGCCCGGCGCGCCCAGGTCATCCGCGCCGCGCTGGAGCATATCCAGCACCTCGGCGGGTGTCAGCGACGGATCCAGGCTCAACGCCAGCCCGGCCAAGCCACTCACGTGCGGCGTCGCCATGCTCGTCCCGCTGAGATACATGTAGCCGCCAAGGACGTTGTCCAACTGGTAGTAGGTGCTGTAAATGAGATCGCCCGGCGCGGCCACGTCCACCGCCGCGCCGAAGTTGCTGTTCTGCCAGCGGTTATCCTGCGCCGTCGTCGCGCCCACGCCCACTACACCGTCCAGCGCGGCCGGATAATAGGGCAAATCGTTGCCATAGTTGCCCGCCGCGGCCACCACCACCACGCCATGCGCCTGGGCATAGTCCACCGCCGCGGCCAGCGTCTGCGATGCCACCGACCCGCCCAAGCTTAGGTTCACCACATCCGCGCCGTGGTCCACGGCATAGAGGATACCCTGCGCCAGGTTCGACCACGTACCCAGGTTGTTGGCCCCCAGCACCTTGACCGGCATGAGCCGGCAACCGGGACAGACGCCCGTCGCGCCCACACCGTTATCCATCCCGGCGGCGACGACACCGGCGACGTGCGTGCCATGCCCCGCATCGTCGTCGGGCTGGTCGTCGTCGTTCACAAAGTCATAGCCGTCGGTCAAGCGCCCGGCAAACTCCGGATGGTCCAGCTTGATCCCGGAATCCACGACGGCCACGATCACCTCGGCGCTGCCGCGCGTGTATTCCCACGCGTTGGGGGCATCGATCCGCGCCAGGCCATAGACCATCTCGAGACTCGCAAACGCGGGGTCGCTCGGCGCGTAATCGCCGCTCACCGGCGCGTCAAGCTCGGCAAAACGAATGCTCGCCACATCGGCCAGCGGCGCCACGGCGGCCACCGCCATCCCATCCACAGCCGGCAGGCGGACCTCGGCGACCTGGATCTGCGGCATCCACGCCGCCAGTTCGCCGCCCATCCCTGCAATCACGGCCTCACGCTCGGCCGCCGGCACGCCGGCGTCAAACTGGACCAGGACGGTCGTCGGCTCCGCCGCATAGACCGGCGTCCCCTGCGCCAGCGCAAACACCAGCGCCGCCATCAAGGCGGTCAGCGACAAGCTAACGCGGCGAGCAAACCGAGTCCGGGTCATTCCATCTATCCACTGTGTTAGGCCGGGCCGTTCCCGGTGAGAGTTTGTCACCCCCAGAGAATACCATGTGTTTTGCCC
>CAYJQA010000618.1:0-3318 GCA_964372065.1 uncultured Litorilinea sp. | reverse complement strand
GCCGTTGACGCTGTGCTGGTGGATGTCCGACGAAATGACATCGGGTTTGTACCCCGCGCCGATCAGCTTCTCGCCCACCTCGAACGAGAACGAGCCGCCGCCGTGCCCAATATCCATGATCACGCCGCTGTCCCACGCCCGCTTGGCGTCGTCCAGCAGCACGCCTCGCTCGTCCACGATCCGCATGTTGCTGCCGGTAAAGCAGTGGGTCAGCACATCGCCGGGGCGCAGGAAGGGCAGCACGTCCTGGATGGTGGGCGGCCCATAGCCGATGTGAACCATCATCGGCAGCCCGGTACGCTCCGCCGCTTCGACCCCGCGGCGCAGCGGTTCGATGCCGTTGCGACCGGTCGTGTTGTTGTCGATGCGCACCTTGACGCCCAACACCAAGTCGCGATGCAAATTGATCAGCTTGGTGCAGATATCGACGTCGCAATAGGCCAGGTTCGCCAGTTCGCCCGTCGCCGCGGTTAGGCCAATCGACGAGATATTGAGCAGCGAATAAAGCCGGGCCGCCGCGGGCTTAGCGACAAAGTCGCGGAAGCCTTGCAGGTTGAACGCGCCCGCCGACCCCACGTCGAGCCAGGTCGTCACGCCGCTGCGCGCCGCCACCGGGTCCGCCTGAATGCCCCAGTACGTCACGCTGTGATAGACGTGCGTGTGCAGGTCCACCAAACCGGGAGTGACGTATTGCCCCGCGGCGTCGATGACGCGCGCCGCGCTCTTGGCGGGGATGTCGGCATCGACCGCGGCAATGCGGTTGCGCTTGATCGCGACATCAAGCCGCCCTTGTTTCGGGCCGCCGGGGTCCACGACCTCGCCGCCCTTGATCAACAAATCGAATTGCATGGCTGGGTGTCCGTGTCCTAGATACAAGCGGAAAACAACGAGTGGATATTGCTCAGACCATCATACCGCAGCGCCGTGGAGACGCAAAGGGGCAAGGAGTTTGGCAGCATTTCGAAAATGAGCATTGGGATGTGAAGCTATTGAAGTTTCCCGCGATCGCATTATTCGGCGCTCCAAACGCAACCCAAGATCGAGTTCACGAAAAGCCTTATGCAACTCATTTGTTAACGAGTTCTCTGTCCTATTAGGGGGTGGGATACGTCGTAGAACGTTACGATAAGTCCCCAATTTGATCGTCATATGCTCCAACATAGCCATATATTCGGTATCGGGGATCCCATCATGTTCCTGTTGCCTATACTGGACCCTGAGAAATGGACCACACGTTAAGTACAGACCTAGAAGTGACGTGAAGTCCAGGAAGGGCGATTATGACAAGCAAACGCAAACAACATAGTGCGCAGTTCAAGTTCAAAGTAGCGCTGGCCGCCAGCAAAGAAGACAAGACACTCGGCCAACTGGCAAGTGAGTACAGCGTGCATCCTGGGCAGATCAGCCAGTGGAAACGGCAACTGCTCAGTGAAGGGGCGGAGGTGTTTGGGCGAGGCAGTTTGCGCCAAGCGCAAGCACAGGATGCGCTGCAAGCAGACCTCTATGAACAGATCGGTCGCTTGAAGATGGAACTGGAGTGGCTGAAAAAAAAAGCTGCCCAGTTCAGTTGACCAGAAGCGGACGCTGATCGAGCCCAATCATCCGCAACTCAGCGTGCGCCGGCAGTGTGAACTGGTGGGTCTCAATCGCACCACGTTCTACCTGAAGCCAGTGGCTGAAACGAGCGAGAACTTGCAGTTGATGCGGCTGATGGATGAACAGTATCTGAAGACACCTTTCTATGGGTCACGCAAGATGACAGCACACCTATGTCGGCAAGGTTACCTGGTGAATCGCAAACGGGTCCAGCGGCTGATGCACATCATGGGCATCGAGGCTATCTATCCCAAACCGCAGACCACCACACTTTCTCCTGAGCACCGGGTCTATCCGTATCTGTTGCGCCATCTGCCGGTGGTGAGACCGAACCACGTGTGGAGTGCTGACATCACCTATCTGCCGTTGCTCACCGGCTTTGTCTATCTGGTGGCCATTATGGATTGGTACAGTCGTTATGTGCTCACCTGGCAACTCTCCAACACACTCGACGGCCAGTTCTGCCTGGATGCCCTCCAACGTTCGCTGGCACGTGCCAAGCCGGCCATCTTTAACACGGATCAGGGCGTCCAATTCACCGCCCACACTTTTACGGCTTGCTTGGAAGGGGCAGGAGTGGCCGTGAGCATGGATGGCCGCGGTCGCGCCTTGGACAACATTTTCATCGAAAGGCTCTGGCGTTCGCTCAAGTACGAGGACATCTACCTCTATGAATATGCGACTGTCAAGGCCCTTGAAGCCGGCTTACAGCGCTATTTCACACTCTATAACCATGAACGGCCTCATCAATCATTGCGCAATCACACACCGGCAGAGTGGTATCATGCTCCGCCAGCTTAGCACTGGCTCCGCATTGGCAACCGCGGCAATTCGCAACCCGCCTTAACTTATTTTGCCGCTTTTGTGGTCTTGACAAAGGGGCCCACCATAGGCGGTATGTTTTTTGACGGGTTATCAGGATGAGCATCCAAGTTTGATCCTCCATCAGATACACGCTCCATACGGTCAAAATCGATATTGACTAGTGCAATCAGCAAGCTGGATGAGTATCTTTACACAGGGTCCGAAGTGGGCCAGCATTATGAGGCGGGTCTGTCAGCCGGATGTTCGCCCGATTAGGCGGTGGACCGGCGCAGCCGTTGCCGCACCGCGGCCAGCAGCGCATCCACCTCGGGCAAGCCGGTCTGGCGCAACAGCAGCCCATAGACCAGCACCGCGCCGCCGCCCGCGACCGTCAGCAGCACGAGGTCGCGCACCGTTCCCGGCGGCATGACCCAAGTCACGCCTTGCGCCAGCCCCCACGCCACGCCGCCCAATACGCCCCCGGCCACTCCCAGCGCCCACAGCCCGTGGGTGAGGCTACGCCACTCCAAGCCCCCGGCGAGGGCGAGCAGCCCGACCATAATCAGCGCATGGCCCGCCTGTTTGGCCGTGTCGGCCCAGACCAAGCCTCGATAGCCCAGCGGCCCCGCCAACGTCAGCGCCGCCGCCACGTAAATCCCCACGCTCACCACGCCGACCAGCGCGGGCAGCCAAGTATTGTGCCGGGCATAAAACGCAAAGTTCAGCGGATAGTCGATGGCGGCGAACAGCATCCCCACCACATAGATGTTCAGGCTACCGACAACCTGCATGGAATCTGCGGCCACAAACCGGCCCCGCTCGAACAGCAGCCGGGTCAACGGCGCGCCTAGCGTCCACAGCAGCGCCGCCGCCGGGATCATCAGCAGCAGCACCATCCGCAGCCCACGCGCCAACGTC
>CAYJQA010000617.1:0-3333 GCA_964372065.1 uncultured Litorilinea sp. | reverse complement strand
GCACCCGGCGGCGCACGCAGGGCGGGGTCTTTTTCTACCTGGCACGGGGTCTTATGCCCTACGACGCCCAGGTCGCCGTTTTCCCCCGCCGCAGGGAGAAGAAAAAGCAAGAAGCTGAGAAGGCCGCCCTGCTTGCTCAGCAGGGTGAGGCGGCCCAGAAGCAGCCAGCGGGTGAGAAAAAAGGCAAAGCGCCCAACAACAAGAAGAACCAGACCAATCACCACGCCGAAAAACAAAACGCCGAGCCGGCAGGTGAGGCGGTTTCGGACACGCCGCCGGTCGATCTGGAGGCCGTTCGCTCGCAGCTTGACGAGCTGCGGCAGGCTCACCACGCGGCCCAGGCCAACCTGACGGCGCTCCAGGCCCAAAAGGGCAAATCGATGGGGACCTTCACCGCCATCAAGCAGGTGGTGGACCTCCAACGCCAGATCGATGATCTGCTGCGGGCCTACCCCCAGTTGAAGTAAGTAGTCTATCGAAAGTAGCTGGCATTTGGGGCAACGTGCAATTCACCTCACCCCTTAACCCCCGGCCCCTTTTCCCCTCTCCAATCTGATTGGAGAGGGGCCAGGGGTGAGGAGCCTTTTGCTAAACCTTTTCGGATGCTCGCTTAATTCGTACCCTTTACCGACTTTCTCACCGGGCCTCAAGGCCCAGTTTTTGTTTCCCGGTTTCCAGACGGCCCCGTCTCCAGGGCTTTTCGTAGGGGCGGAGCTATGCACTTTAACTTTTAAATCCGGTAATCTGCGTGATGCCCCATCCCCTGACCCCTTCCTACACGCGCCGGGTGCTAAAATTGGGATCTTGACCTTCACGTTACGTCATAGTTTAGACTGGCGGCATGGATATGGAAACGCGCTATACCGTCAAACAGCTTGCCACGCTGGCCGGGGTCAGCGCCCGGACGCTGCACTACTACGACGAGATCGGCTTGCTTTGTCCCGAGCGCAGCGCCGCCAACGGTTACCGGATCTACCAGCGCCCGGCGGTCCTGCGGCTGCAGCAGATCTTGTTTCTGCGCGAGCTGGGGCTGAGTCTGGACGAGATCCGGTCCGTGCTGGACCGGCCCGGCTTCGACCTGGTGCATGCGCTGGAAGCGCACAAGCGCGCCCTGCGCGAACGCCAGGCGCGCCTGGCGCAACTGATCGAGACGGTGGAGCGCACGATATTGCACATGAAAGGAAGTGTCGAGATGGAAGACAAAGAACTGTTCACCGTCTGGAGCGAAGAAAAACAGCCGGAATACGAGCGGGAGATCGAACGGCGCTACGGCGACAAGGAACTCAAGGAATCGCGGCGGCGCTGGGGTAGCTATACGGCGGACGACAAGCGCCGGATCAAGGAAGAAGGTGGGGCGATCTATACTGATATCGTCGCGGCTATGCCCTACGGCCCGGCCAGCGCTCAGGCGCAAGACGGCATCGCCCGGTGGCACCAGCACCTGCGCTACTTCTACGAGCCGACGACCGAAATCCTGCTGGGCCTGGGCGATCTCTACAACGAGCATCCCAATTTTATCGAGACGTTCCGGCGCATTCACCCCGACCTGGGCGAGTTCCTGCGCAGCGCGATTCAGGTCTACTGCCAGGACCGCTAACCCCGCCGACTGGCTGCGCGCCACTCCGATCCACAAATCATAAACATGTTTTCCTTAGGGGCGTATCGCCATACGCCCCATTTTTTTACCGCATGTTGGCCCCATCCCCGGCCCTTTGAGAAAACCCGGTTTTTAAGCCTCTCCCTCTTCACGGGGGAGGGGTTTGGGGTGGGGGGCTGCGGGCGGGGCAAGCTCCGCCCCTACAAAACCACACCCGATCTCTGCTTGTCGCCCCGCTCCAATCAAGTTGGAGAGGAGCCAGGGGTGAGGCCGACTCCGGCTGTCGCCATCCCACTGCACGTTCCGCCCGTTTTTCCCTGGACCATTACACGCACCTTTCAAACACCTCACCGTAAGCTGACGCTTAGATGACGCCTTGCCTGCTATCAACGAGCGCCTTATCACCTATCCATTGAGTTCAGATAGGTTTTATCCTACACTGTAAGTAACACACCAGATAAGGCAAACCGAAATTACCTACACCAGGAGAACCACCATGTTGAAGCTTGCCTCTTTTAGCACCCGTGTTGTGGTGGCTGTGGTCATCGTCGCCGCCATCATGGCTGGAGTTGTTCCCCTCGGCAGAGTGTCTGCACAATCGGGCACGGCGACCGTTACGTGTGTAGCCGAGGATGTCCACAGCTCTCCCGATATCTATGCGTCGAAGGTCGCCACGCTCTACCAGAACCAGTCGGTGTCCATCGGCGGCACGACCTCGGCCCAGGGTGCTGACTGGACGGCAGTCTATGTTTCCGGCGCGAGCGGATGGGTGAAATCCGTCTGCCTCCAGGTCACCAGCAGCCAATCGGGCAGCAGCAGCCAGACGCCCTCGACCGGCGCCTATGGCGTGGTGATCACCGGCGCGCTGAATGTCCGCAGCGGCCCCGGTGCGCAGTACGCCTCGATCTTCTCGGTCTACCGGGGAACGGCGCTGTATTTTGCCGGAACGCGCAGCGCGGATAATCGTTGGGTGAAAGTGTCGCTCAATAACGGCGTCGTGGGGTGGGTGAACGTTGGCTACCTCAGCACGGGCTACCCCTACTGGAATCTGCCGGTTGAGGGTGGGCAGGTCCCGGCTCCCACCACGCCCCCCAGCGGTTCGTACGCCACGGTGACGACGGGCGCGCTGCACGTTCGCAGCGGGCCGGGCTGGTGGTACGGCTCGGTAACGTCCCTCTATCGTGGCACGACGGCCAGCCTGCTGTCTCGCAATGCGGATGGCTCGTGGGTCAAGATCTCGCTGCCGAACGGCCAGGTGGGGTGGGTCAATGCGGGCTACATCACGGCCACCGTGGGCATCCTGTCACTGCCGGTCGAGTCCGCGACCGTGCCGACCACGCCCACATACCCGACTTATCCGACATACCCGACGTACCCAACCTATCCAACGTACCCGACATACCCGACCTATCCAACGACGACCTGCCGGGCCTATCACGTCGTGGCGGCGGGCGAGAACCTGTTCCGCATCTCGCTGGCCTATAACGTCTCGCTCTACACCCTGGCCTCGGTGAACGGCATCTACGACACCTCGCGCATCTACGCCGGGCAGCAGCTCTGCATCCCCTAAGCCGCACCCGCACCACCCGAGTCTTGTAGGGGCGTATTGCAATACGCCCCTTTTTCGTGCCTCGCCGCCTTCCGCCCCGCTAGTCGCTGCTCTGGCGATAAACCGGCTGCGTCTCGACATTGTAGTAAGCGCCCAGGATCATCGCGTCTTCCATCAGCGCTACCGC
>CAYJQA010000616.1:0-3333 GCA_964372065.1 uncultured Litorilinea sp. | reverse complement strand
CCCATGACCGCCGCGCCGGCCACCGCGGCGCCCGGCGCACCGGCGGCGGCAGCGCCCGCGGCCGGCGACCTCCCGGAAGGGACGACCCGCACCCCGGCGCTGGCCCAGGGCGTGCCGACCTACTATGTGCCGGTGCGTGGGCTGGGTCCGCAGGGGGCGTCGCTGGTCTATGAGCCGCGCCTGTTGGGCATCGCCAACGTGCGCTTTGAGGACAAAAAGGCCAATCTCGGCCTGGCCCGCAAGACCACGCTGCTGACGACCGTGAACGACAGCCCCGTCCCCGTCAACTGGGCCGAGGCCGAACCGGCCGAGATGGACGCCGACCATCTGGAAACGCGCGCGGCCGAAGGCGGCGTCTATCGCACGCTGCCGCCCGCGGCGGGCCAGGCCAAGAGCTATTCGGGCTGGGGCCGCGACCTGATCGACTGGTGCTATGGCAGCGAGGCGCTCAAGCTCTATCACAGCGCCCTGCTGGACCAAACGTCCAACCCGGATGAGCCGGAGCGCGACTTCCGCATCCGTCTGACCCAAGCTGCCCGCGAACAGCGCGACGAGGCCGTCGAGAAGTTGCGCGTCAAGTTTGAGGAGGAGCGCGAGAAGTTGGAGGAACGCAAGCGCAAGGCCGAGCAGGCCAAAGAACGCGAGTCCGACCAGGCGCGCAACGCCCAGTTCCAGTCCGTGATCTCCTTCGGCAGCACGCTGTTGGACGCCTTCTTGGGCCACAAGAAGCTTTCCAAGACGACCATCGGCAAGGCCGCGACCGCGGCCAAAGGCGTCGGCCGCGCCTATCAACAGGGCCAAGACGTCAACCGCGCCGAAGAGAATATCGAAACCCTCCAGAAGGCGCTGGACGAACTCAACGCCGCCTTCATCAGCGAGACGCGCGCGCTGGAAGCCAAGTACGACCCGCAGACCGAGATCTTTGAGACGATGGAGATCAAGCCCTTCAAGAAGAACATCGACGTGCAGTTGGTGGCGCTGGTCTGGGCCCCCCACTGGCAAGATATGTTCGGCAATTCCAAACCGGCGTGGTCCTAACCGCCTGGCCTAGACTCCGGCGTAGGGGCGGTTTCCAACCCCACAGCCGGTCCAATCCGCCCCTACGACTGTAGTGCGGGGGATGTGCGGTTGAAAAACCGCACCTACATAAAACAAAGAGGCCGCAGCGTTGCGGCCTCTCCCATTGCTATACGGTTGTGCGCGGAAGGCGTGGACCTACTGCGCCGGTTCCTCCAGCCCTTGAGTTGCTTCGGCAAGCGCCGACTCCAGGGCCGTCAAGAAGGTGGTGAACTGGCTGCTGGTGCGCCCCAGTTGGTCCACGGCACTCTCCAACGTCGCCACATCCTGCCCCAGCGACGACTCGACGGTCGCGACCTGGGCCTGTAGCGTGCGCGCCTGCTGCGCCACAATGTCCACATTCTGGCTGACCGCACCGATGTTTTCATCCAACCGGGAATAGCGGGCCTCAAGCTCCGCCAACCGCTGTCCGCCTGTGAAACTCAACGTGCCGCCGTTGATCACGGCCAACACCAACAGGGTCAACAGCATACCCAGCACTGCGCCGCCGATAGCCGCGCCAAACATCGTCAACGAGTCATTACGCACCGTGTTATACTCTAGCTCGGGCGCTTTTTCTCGCTCCATCGGTCGCGTTATCTCCAGTGATTCTTGATGAACGCTCATAACACTCCTTCCTCAACCCGGATCATAAATTGCCTACATCCCCTGCTGTGTCTCGCAGACCCCCATCTTACCCCACGCCGAAGATTCGTGAAAATCGGATCAAGTACAGCCGCCGACATCACGCGCAGGCCATGTAGTTCTACGGGGGCGACCGGTCTGACCGAGGACCGGCCACATTCGCGAGACAAAGAGGAGACCCGCCCCATCACGTCGACGGGGTCCGCTACGCTCATCTTACTGAGCCGGGCGCTCGGCGTCAAGACCGCCAAACCTACACGATCCTTACGATTCGGCGCAGGCCGCGCCGCCCATCACCGGCCGCCGCCGTCTGCCCATGCCCACCCCCACGCGTGACGCCATCAACCCGGCCACCCTGGACTTTCTGCTGTCGCCCCTGGGCCGGGAAGCCGCCGCCGACCTGCACGCCGTCGCGCTCGACGACGCCCATGTCGCCACCGTGTTGAACGGCTTGCGCCGCCGCTTTGCGCCGGAGCAAGCGGGCGCGCTCGTCGCCCTGGCGCGCGTGCGTCGCCGCGCCGCGACCAAGTTTCCCGCCGCCGACCGCCTCTTCTTCACGGCCGAAGCGCTGGAACAGGCCACCACCCACACCATCGCCGCCGCTCGCGCCGCCTGGATCGACCGCTATGCGCCGCCCGGTCCGGTGTTGGACCTGGGCTGCGGCATTGGCGGTGACACTTTGGCCCTGGCTGCCCTGCGCCCGGTAATCGCCTATGAGCGCGACCCCGTGCGGCGGCGGCTGGCCCAAGCCAACGCCGAGGCGCTGGGGTTGGGCGAGCGCGTCGCCTTCCGCGCCGACGACTGGGCTGCCGACCTGGTCGCGGGCCGCTTGCCGGAGGCCGCCGCGGTCTTTATCGACCCGCCACGCCGCCGCGACGACCGCCGCCTCTATCGGCTGGACGACCTGGACCCCCCCGTCGCCGTCTGGCTGCAAGTGCAGGCCATGATCCCGGCGCTGGGCGTCAAGGTCATGCCCGGTGTGGACGACGACGATATTCCCCCCGGCGCGGGCGTCCAGTTTATCAGCCACGACCGCGTGTGCAAGGAGGCCGTCTTGTGGTTTGGCCCGTTGGCGCGGCAGGCGCGGTGGGCGTCCGTCCACACGGCGACGGGCTGGCATACGCTGGTGGCATCCGGCGCGCCGCCGCCCCTGGGCGATCTGCGGCCCGGCATGGCGCTACACGAACCAGACCCCGCCGTCATCCGCGCCGGGGCCTTTAGCGAACTATGCGAACAACTGGACGCCCATCTCTTTGACCCGCAGATCGCGTACCTAGTGGGCGCACCCGACCGCACCCACCCGTTGGTGCAGAGCTTCCGTATCCTCGAGGTACACCCCTTCAGCCTCAAGCTGCTGCAAGCGCGGCTGGCGGCCTTGGGCATCGCCCAGGTGGAGCTAAAGAAGCGCGGCGCACCCTTCGCCCCGGAATCGCTGCGCGGGCGGCTCAAGCCCCAGCCCGGCGACCGCGCGGGCACGGCGTTCTTCACCCGCCGCGGCGATGACCGCATCATGATCCTGGCCGAGCGCGTCTAGGTACTGTCTGCAAAGCTCTTGTCACCCTGAGCGACAGCGAAGAGTCCCGGTGGCGCACCGGAGAAGGGGATGCTTCGCTACGCTCAGCATGACAGATT
>CAYJQA010000615.1:0-3339 GCA_964372065.1 uncultured Litorilinea sp. | reverse complement strand
CCGGCTACGGCATCGGTCATATGCTCAAGAGTAGCCTGGTCGAACAACTCGTAGCGATTGTGTTTTGTGCTATTATAGGCATCATACCAAGGCGGTTTCCCACCACGCATCCAAGACGCGAAGGGCCGACGGATGTCGCAATTACCATGCCAGTATGGGAAGCGAACCTCATACGATGATAGTCTATGACTCTGTTCAATAAGCTTGTAGTCATTCATATTCATTTTGTCCACTTTTATACGTGCACCGGTATAGCCGTTCTCCGTCATAATAGCCTTGCAGTTGGCCTCAACTTCAACGCAGGCTCGCAGAAGTAACTCGTGAATTCGAAATGAATAACAAGGCAGATTGCGGTCTGCCGGTTCGACATAGTCGAACAGATCGAGCATATCTTTCTGAAGTAGGCCGAAAGCGCGAATGTACTGTGCTGGCGCAACGGCATAACGCGGATGCAAGATATAGCCTCCTACGTAGCCACCGTCAACGAATTGTCTATAAGTACGGCGATAGGGTTGGGTTACGGACATATTGGTCACTCCTTATCGAGGGAACAAGGATTTCTTTTGCAGGCGCGGACATCAGTCCGACGCGACCCAGGGATAGCGCGCGGCGATATACGCCTGCCACGCCTGCATCTCCGGCAGCGGCGCGGTCAGCATCGGGCCAATCAGATCTTCGGTACTGATGCTGGCGAAACGGTCGGCACGTACCAGAGATTTCCAGACTTCCACGGCGGACGCGCCCAGCGGCTTGAGCTTTGCCGAGGTCACGCGGCGAAAGTCCAGGTTGTGGCGGGGCGCAATGTGGAGCAGGCTCACCACATCCGCGCCCAGTTCGCGGGCCTGTTCCATTTTGTGCGCCAAGAACTGCTGGCGCATCAGTTGGTCAAAAGGATCGAAAAAGAGGGCGTCAAAGCAAGGCAAACGTTGCTTGTCCAATGGACAATCAGGCGCGTCGAACACAGGCCCATAGATTTTGCTGCGGTCAGTACCGCTTTTGGCGTACTTCAGGTTGCGGCTACTGTATACTTCCGTATACTTCCACTCGATCAGGACGATCTGCCGCCGCCCGTCCTGGCGTTCAAACATCACCGCGGCATCGGCGCTGGTAAAGAGCGCACCGCGCGTCCGTATGCGGTGGCGCGCCTTCTTCTCGCCCAGGTAATTCTCTTTCCCGATCCACTCACATGCGACAAATTGCCCATCTTCAATCTCCAACATGCTCTTGATGCTGGGGTAGACGGATGCTAACATAGCCGCCAGTTGGGCGGGCCGGTGGGCGAAGGGGAACAGGAAGTTGGCGCAACAGACCTGGGAGTCGCACAGGTGGTTGCTGGGGTTGCCGCCTTGCCCGTCGTGCCATTTGATCGCGTGCCGATCGAAGTACGCGCGGATGCCGACCCGAATCTCCGGGACCAGGTTTTGATCGGCGTACGCGCGGGGCAGGCAAAAGGGCCGCGCGTGCTGTTTGTACACGCCTGGTACACGGGCTGAATCCTCAATGCTGGCCGCTGCGGCCTTCCACTCGACGAGGTAACGCTTCTCATGCTCCAGAAACTTGCCCATGTGACGCGCCTTTCGCTGGACGATCCGGGGATGACTCGACACGCCTCTGGCGGCTGGTATTGGCGCGGCGTAGTCGCGCTGATCGTGATCGTAGCCGCATTGTCGCCGTCTGCCAATGTCGCGTTCGGGCAGGGGACCTCACCCATCCCGCCGGTCAGCCTATATCTGCCCGCGCTCAGCCAGGCGACCGAGTTTGAGCAGCACCTCTGCCCCACAACCTCCACCGCGACGTATGTGTCCATCCCCATCGAAGGGTCGCCGCGCCAAGCATCCTATCCGCCCGTCGCGGACCCGGACCTGAACTTGGTGGTGCGTTCCTACTCCGCCACGACGGCGCTGCTGGGCCTGGTGGATATCGGCGGGCACACGGACGCCAACGCGCCGCGGCTGCACACGCTCTATGCGCCGCCGCGTGTCCCCACCTTCACCGGGGCGCACCGCGTCAATGATTGGGACTGGGCGTGCCCGCAATCGCTGACCGGCTTGGGCTGCCGCGGGCTGCCGCTGACCGAGTGGGAGGTCACACTGATTTCCATGCAGACCGCGGTGGGTGAAGCGGTCTATGCGCCGGACTGGCCGCGGGACATCCTATCGGGCGTCTATAAGGCGATGGTGTTGTACGCCGAGGCCGAGCGGATCACGCTGGTCTACACGCGCCGGGACTCCCCCGCGCATGGCTACGTGATCCACCTGGAGGGTGTGTGCGTGGACCCCAACCTGCTCAGTTTGTATCAATCGCTGGACGCGGCGGGGCGCTCGTCGCTGCCCGGTCTGCGCAGCGGCGAGCGCGTGGGCCAGGCCAAGAACGCGAGCATCGCCGTCGCCATCCGCGATAGCGGCGCGTTCATGGACCCGCGCTCCAGCAAGGATTGGTGGCAGGGACGGTAGGGGAGGGAGAGGGGATTTCTCACGTAAAGGCGCAAAGAACGCAAAGTCAGAAGGGATAAGGTAAGGCTGTCATTCCGCAGGGTGACAATTCCGTCCCCTTCTCTGCCCTTTGCTCCTTCTTCTTGGCGCTCTTTGCGCCTTTGCGTGAGACATTCTCCGCTCTCAGGCCGCCTGGCCGTCGACGCCGAGGTCGGCGGCGATGCCCTGCATGGCGGCCAGGACGCGGGCGAGATGCTCGTCGAAGTCCACGCCCAGGTCGGCGATGAAGTGGGTGTTCTCGTCGCGGTCGATGGCTTCGGTGAACTTGCGGTTCTTCCACTTCTTCCTGATGGACGGCAGTTCCAACTGGCGAATGTCCTTGTCGGGGCGCACATAGACGCAGGCCAGGATCAGCCCCGTGATCTCGTCGCAGGCCAAGAGCGCCTTGTCCAGCAGGCTCTCGCGCGGGACGCCGAGAAAGGTGGCGTGCGCCTCGACGGCATGGATCAGGGCGGGGGGATAGGCGCGCTCACGGAATAGGCGCAGTTCGGTGCGCGGGTGGCCGTCGACCGCATCGTCCATGTCGGGGTGACGCTCATAGTCCAGGTCATGCAGCAGCCCGGTTAGCCCCCACAGCTCCTCGTCTTCGCCATAGTGGCGGGCATAGGCGCGCAGGGCCGCTTCCACGGCCAGCATGTGGCGGCGCAGGCTCTCGCCGGCGACCCATTCGTCGAGCAGCGCGACCGCCTGGTCGCGGGTGGGCAGGGGCATGGCGAATGTCCTTTCCTGGGTGGTGTGTGGCTTGACGCAGGCAAAAACAAAGCGGGGCGGCGCCCTACGCGCCCCCCCCCCGCCACCGGCCAGGTGGGGGCCAAAGCGCCGTACATGTCCATCCCCAAGCCCCCGC
>CAYJQA010000614.1:0-3348 GCA_964372065.1 uncultured Litorilinea sp. | reverse complement strand
CGTCTGGGCCTAACGCTGGCGCTCCTGCTGCTCCCCTGGCACGCCTATCACAAGGAGATCGACCTCATCGCCGTTCAGGTCGCCGTGCCGCCCGCCCAGGCGGTCTTGTTGTGCCTGCTCCCTGCGCTGCGGCGCGGCCCGCGCCGCGCCTGGGACGGCTGGGACACGCTCGCACTCGGCTGGGCGCTGGTGAATCTGCCCGGCGCGCTCACCGTCTGGCATTGGCCCGCCTACCTGCAAGGTATGCGCGACTTGGTCGTCGCGCCGCTGCTGCTCTATATCGCGGCGCGCGCAAATGCGCCCTCCGCCGACGCCCGCTGGACGCCCGCGACCGCGCTCTGGCTGGGCGGCGCGTTGGCAGCCGCGTGGGGCCTCGCCGACTGGCTCCAGGGCAGCGGGACCCTCGCCGATGGCATCCGGCGGCTGGCCGCGCCCACGTCCTCGCCCAATCACCTGGCGCTCTATCTGGACCGTACGCTGTTCCTGGGGCTGGGGCTGCTGCTTGCGGCGCGCGGGCGCGCTCGGCTTGGCCTGGCGCTGGGGAGCACCGTGGTCTGCGCCGCGCTGGCGCTGACGGGCAGCCGGGGCGCGCTCCTGCTCGGCTTGCCCGCGGGCGCGCTGGCGGCTGTTTGGCTGCTCCGTCGTCGAGATCTGCCCACCCTGTCGCCGGGCCGGATTGCGCTTCTCGCCGCGACTGCGCTCGGCCTGGGGGGCCTGACCGTGTGGCTGCTGGGCGACCGTCTGCTCAACAGCGCGACCCTCGCCGCCCGCCTGGAAGGGTGGACGCTCACGGCGCGCCTGGTCCGCGACACATTCCTGACCGGTCTGGGGCCAGGCGGCTTCTATTGGCGTTTTCCCGCCTATCTGCCGCCCACCAGCACCCTCGACCCCAACCTGCGCCACCCGCACACGCTGCTGCTGGAACTGCTCGTGACCGGTGGACTGCCCGCGCTGGCCTGGTTTGTCGCGGCGTGTGGCATGGTGGTCGGCCGGCTCCGGCGTGCGCCGCACTTAGCTTGGCCGGTAGTAGGGACTGTGACGGCGCTGGTCGCCGCCCTGGCCCACGCTCAGGTCGACGCCTTCCTCAGTCTGCCCGACCTCGCCGCGTGGAACTGGGTGGCGCTCGCGCTCCTGGCCGCGGCCTGGTCGCCCATGCAAAAGCCGCTGCCCCCCACTAGCAAGGGCAGCGGCTCAGATTAACCCGTTTTCGTAGGTGCGGTTTTCCAACCGCACGCCATGACGCCGGACGTTACCGCAGCGCGACTGACACGTTCACATCCGCGACCGGGACCAACGGCAGGATCTGCTCGTTCAGCAGTTGATTCAGCCCCGGATCCTCCAGCAGCGTCCCCGTGGCGAACGGCGCGGCGATCGCCATCGTCGTCGCCAGCGCAGTCGCGTCGTAGTTCAGCGCCAGGATGTCGTTGCCGTCGAACCGCACATTCAGCTTGCCCGGATCGGTGTCCAGATTAACCTCGCCGATCCCCGCCTCACGCAGCCGGTTGAGCGCGTCCAGCGGCAGCGCAGGCAGCGTCACGCCCAGCTCGCCAAAGTCCTCGGCGCTAAAGTCGCCCACCTGGGTCAGATTACCCTGTGCATCCACACTCAGATTCGCGTGGATCACCGGCGCTTGCGGGTCGGCTTCCGTCGGGCTGAGGGCGAAGTTTATCTCGGCGGGAATCTCCACCGCGGCCGCGCCCGCGGCCGGCGGCACGTTGATCTTCAGGTTCGGCCCGATGCCCAGCGCAATGTCCAGGATGCTTTGCAGCATCTCCTCGTTGCCCATGAGCACGCCCGCCACCTGCACCACCGTCTCCAGCGAGGCATCGGTCCAGGTAATCGTCGGCAACGTCGCGCCGTTGGCCGCCAGATACAGACCGGTCGGCTGCAGCGATACCGCGAGTTGCTGGACGTTCGCCTTTTGCAGGTTGCCCAACACTGCGGCCGGCACGGCGTTGGGGGCCAGCGGAATCCCCAACAGCGACACGCTGCCGTCTTCGGTGAGCGACAGTTCAATCGGGGACAGCTTCGTCTCCGCCGTCTGTTCGCCGGTAAACGACACGGCCACGGTCACGTCCGCGCCCTTGAACACCGGCAGCGCCTGGTTGATCGTCCCCAGCAGCGCCGGGTCGGCCACGAACGCGGGCAGATACTTGCCCAGCGCGTCGAGACGCTGGCTGTCCCACGCGATGCCGGGCAGCGCCGCGCCGCTCAACGCCAGGTCGATGCCGTTGGGCTGAATCTTGACCTGGGCGTCGGTCGCGCCGAGCGTCTGGATCAACGCCAGCACATCCGGCGGCAGCGCCAGCGGGAGGGCCATGCCCAACGCCTGCTCCAACGTCGCGACGGGGACGCCTTCGATGCTGGCCGCGCCCGACGGGTCAAAGGTCAAGCTGCCAATGGTGATGGGGCCAAACGTGGGTTCAGCGGCCGCCGCGGTGGTGATGGCCGTCTCGCCGCGCCAGTTGGGGATGTCGAGCTTGGTCGCGCCCTCCGCCAACGGCAGACGCAACTTGACGCCCAACCCGATCTTGCGCAGCCAGGGCAGCGCCTTGGCAATGGTCGGGCCGTTGGCCCCCAGTTGCGGCAGTTGCGGCAAGATGCCTTGCAGCGTCTCCACCGCGGCTTGGTCCCACTTCAGATACGGCAAGTCTTCGCCATTGGCATAGGCGTGGACGCCGTTATAGCCGATGCGAACCTCTAGTTCCTGGATGGGGACCGCCTGCATCTGCTGGATCATGGCCGGCGCCAAGCCGATATACCCGACGTTGAAGCCGAATACGCGGGCCGTGCCGTCTGCCTGGACATTCACAGGGATCGAAGGCAGGTTGAACCATGTCTTTCCTGTGGTCCCGCCGCCGCAGGCGCCCAAAACCAGACTGACGATGAGCGCGACAACAAAGACCTGAACAATCTTGGGTCTCGCCTGCATGCCCAATCTCCTTCTTGGCGTGGGTGATGTCATTGAGTGCGTGGCTGTACTGATTGGATAAATGATGACCGGCAATTGCCGGCGAATTCGGTCTAAATACCCCGGAATCATACAACAATCCAGACGAAGACACAACTGTGCGCCAAACCTATTTCTCCCCCGCGACGTCTGTCCCGGCCGCGGTCCGCGCCAGCCGTCGCAGCAGTGCGTTACGCATGGCGTCTTGGTCGATCAACGGATACTCTGTAGCGCCGAAGCACATGCTGCGCTCGTGCCCCTTGCCAAACGCGGCCACCACATCCCCGGCCCGCGCCATATCCACCGCCGCCTGAATCGCCTCGGTGCGGTCGGGCACGATGCGATAGGCCGTCGCCGCCGCATGGACCAGCACTCCGTTCGCGATAGCCCGGTTGATC
>CAYJQA010000613.1:897-3349 GCA_964372065.1 uncultured Litorilinea sp. | reverse complement strand
GCAGGATGCCGTAACGCCGCCTCAGCTTGGGCATGGCGAACCCTGTCGAGCCGAGCTCCTCCAGCAAGCCTCCCCCGATCAGCCCCGACACGATCCCGAACAGCAGCAGCGACGCCTTGTCGCTCGTGGTGAATAGGCCGGGGAGGAACTCAGGGGAGAGCAGCGAGAGCGCCAGGAGTACCGCCAGATACAAGAGCGGGGCGGTCAGGAGCGCGACCGCATACCAGCGCGCGCCCACCCGCCACCGGAGCCACCGCGCGCGAAGATCGCGCAGCCCCGCCCGGCCATCGAGAAGCCCGGTCAACAGGACGCCTGCTACGCTGGGGCCGGCGAACAACGCCAGCATCACAAACGGGACCAGCCTGTCGACCTGCTCCTGGGTGCCCGGGACTCCGCCCGGTCCGCCGATGACCAGGAGGATGCCGCCCCATGAGATGGCAAACACGAGGGCGTAGTAGGTCCACACTGGGCGCTGCTGAATGAAGGTCCGGATAGTCGTCATGATCTCCTCTTTCTGACGCGATCCACCAACACTGCGCAGCCTGCGGCTGGCTTGGCTACGGGTTAACGCGGCGTGAGTTGGGGCGAGCGGCTGCCGGCGGGCGGCTTGCCGGCGACCGCAGTCACTTGGGCGCGCCAGAGGGTGAGGGCCATCACCGCCAGCCAGAGCATGTACCCGTAGATGTTGATGCGCTCCTTCACCCCAAGCCACGGCGTCGGCAGGTTGGCCTCAATCTGGGGCACGTCCACAGATGCCCACGCGCCCGCCACGAGGAGGACCGCAATGGTTGCATACGAGTAGATACGGAACCACTTGCCATCTGCCGTGGCCCCGAACCCGATAATCAGCAGAATTAGGAGCACCGTCACACCCGTGCCAATGATGTGCATCGTCTCGTTCAGCGTGCGCCCCGTCTGACTGATCTCCCCCCGCAGGTGCATGGGGAAGTAGTACGCCGTCAAGTCGAGCACCCCGAGTACGATCAGGAGAACGCCCGTGATCCGCAGACTGCGCTTAGAACCGGCTGCTCTCCAGACGCCCACACCGAAGGCGATGCAAAGTACAGCATAGATGGCAAGCAGCGAGACCAAGAGAGGTCTGGTCGGCGCGCCAATCGCCCTCAACTCACTGACGGATTGATCGATGTAGCTGTAGCCCTCCCAGCGCATGGCGGCGAGGACGTCGCTACCGACATAGAGCAACGAAGCGAGGATGCCACAGACGAGCAAGAGCTTGCGTAGCATAGGAGAACTCCTTCCGGCTGGGTGCGAAGTGGACAGCGTGCGCCGGCGCCCCTGGCGGGACACAGCCATCAGTATGCGCCAAGATCGGGTGTGGATCAACTTCGACCTGAGCAATTTTGGCGTCCTCAGCGTCGCGGCCGATCTGCCGGGTGGCGAGGCGGACGCCTTCGGCCATGCTGTGATACATTGGTGGTATTCACCCTTTGATGACCACGCCCGACGCCGGGGCCGGGGATGACGAACACACCGCAGTAAAGGAAGACATGGCCACCACCGAAGAGCGTATGACCATTCTACGCATGGTCGAGCAAGGCAAGATCTCGCCCGAGGAAGGCGTCCGGCTGCTCGCGGCGTTGGGTCGCCGCGACGCTAAGCCCGCCGACGCCCGGCCCGCCTACTTTGACACCTCGCGCCAACTGCACATTCGTGTCACCGAGATCGGCGCGCAGCGGCACAAGGTCGACGTGGCCTTGCCAGTCGGGCTGGTGCGCCTGGCGTTGAGCTTCATCCCCGCCGCCGCCCAAGTCGACGTGGCCGCCCTGGAGGACGCCATCGACGCGGGGACGACCGGCCTGCTCACCGAAGTCATTGACCAGGAACATGGGGTACGCGTAGAAATCGCGCTGCGCTGACCGTCGCCGCCGGGATTCCTCGCCGCCCTGCCCCGTTCGTCGGGTGCAGGGCGGTATCGCGTCCGTGTCTCGCCGGCGTCAGGTACGCGTCAGGTGTGTAACCTGGGGTACAATAGAATTACCATAGGCGGCATTGCGACGCCATGACAAGGGAGGTGGACATTGACTGACTGGCTGCCCTGGGCTTGGTTGATCCTGGCGATCATCTTCACCGTCGCCGAGATCTTCACCGCGGGCTTCTTTCTCATCTGTTTTGGCATCGGCGCAGCGGCCGCGGCCATCATCGCCTTTTTCGGCTTTGGGTCGCTGGTCCAGTTTGGCGCGTTCTTGGCCGGCTCATCCGTAGCCCTTGCTCTGCTGCGACCGTTCGCCCTGCGGGTCAGCGGCAGCCAACCCAACACCGTCGGCATCGACCGTGTGGTCGGACACAAGGCCATTGTCTTGGAGACCATTGACCCCGCCAAGGGCCGGGGCGTTGTGCGCGTCGGCAGCGAACGGTGGTCCGCCGAAGCCGTGGACGGCGTGGTCATCGAAGCCGGCGCGGCGGTCGAAGTGGTCGATGTGGCCGGCGCGCC
>CAYJQA010000613.1:0-887 GCA_964372065.1 uncultured Litorilinea sp. | reverse complement strand
CCTCAAGGTACGCACCCTCGCGGCCGGCTAACCCCCGCGCCGCGCTCACAATAGAGGAGCTAACCTATGGAACAAATCGCTGTCTTTGCTACCCTGATCGCCCTGCTGTTCTTCGTCTTCATCGTGGCGCTGACCGGTCTCCGCATCGTCTCGCCCTACGAAAAAGGCGTCGTCGAACGGCTGGGCCGCTATCACCACACCGCCCAGTCGGGGCTGAACCTCATCATCCCCTTCCTGGACACCATGCGCAAAGTGGATATGCGCGAACAGGTCGTGGATATCCAGCCGCAGGAAGTGATCACCAAGGACAATGTGGTCGTCACGGTGGACGCCATCATCTACTATGAAGCCACCGATGCGGTCCGGCTGACCTATAACGTGGCCGACTTCTACAGCGCGGCCACCAAACTGGCGCAGACGAACCTACGTAACGTCATCGGCGAGACAGAGCTGGACCAGGCGCTCACCTCCCGCGACGTGATCAACGCCAAACTGCGCGCCGTGCTGGACGACGCCACCGACAAGTGGGGCGTGCGGATCGTGCGCGTCGAAATCAAGCGCATCGACCCGCCCGCCGACGTGACCCAGGCCATGCACCGGCAGATGAAGGCCGAGCGCGAAAAGCGCGCCCAGATTTTGGAGTCCGAAGGCTTGCGCCAAGCGCGCATCCTGGCCGCCGAAGGTGAGGCCGAAGCGGTGCGCCGCGTCGCCGACGCCGAACGCTACAAGCGCGAGGTCGAAGGCGCGGGCCAAGCCAATGCCATCACCATCGTCTTCAACGCGATTCGCGAAGCCCAGCCCGACGACAAACTCATCGCCATCCAATACTTGGATTCGCTCAAGAGCATCGCCAACGGCACCGCGACCAAGGTCTTCCTGCCTTACGA
>CAYJQA010000612.1:0-3370 GCA_964372065.1 uncultured Litorilinea sp. | reverse complement strand
GCAGTTGCCCTTCTATGAAACGCGGCCGGGGCTGTGGGCCTATTACCAAAGTGCGGACGCGGCCGTGCCGCCTGCATTGGCGCAAATCGCCGGACATATCGCCGCGCCCTTCTATGTGGTCAGCTTTACCGGGGGCGACGCGGAAGAAGGCCGCGTCGTCGCGTTGGCCGAGCACCCGATCACGATCGTCGAGTAGTCCGGCCTGCAACCAGAGGAATGAACCGCAAAGAACGCAGAGAACACAGAACTTACGCCAGACCCATCGCGCCGGCCTCTGTGCTCTTTGCGCTCTCTGCGGCTAATGGGCTGCGGGAAGTATCATTGTAAGCCGAGTCACGCGCAACCGCCCGGCGACCGGCTATGATACTCTGTAGCTATGGAAAAAGTAGCGCGACTGCGTCACAGCGTTGACAAAGACGCAGCGGGTCAGTATACTGGCGGCAGCTTTGTAGCCGGTCTGTTCGAGGATTGACTTTTACCTATGACCTTTCAGGTTTGCTGTTGTCGCTATCGGACCTATTGCTCGTGTCGATAGCGGGCGCTGCCAGCATGGCGCTGGTTGCTCCCGCTACCTCCACCTGCAAGCGATGAGCGCACTGCAAGCTGGGAAGCACACAATTTCATCGGGTAGACTGCTACACTCACCTGTGTTCCTGAACGTCGGCAAAGACGCCCCGGTCAGTCCAGGTTGAACGCTGCGGATCATCCCAGAAATCCAGCCGTTTGCGCCGAGTTCATCGCTTGATGGGCTCGGTTTTTGTTTTTTGACGTTCATCTATGGCCGCGGCTCGACGGCCCCGCCGGTTTGGCGCAACGCCACAGCGCCCCGGTCGGCCTACATCACACGGATTACGAAGGAGATTTATCGGATGGCAACCGTACTTGTCCCAACTCCGCTGCGCCGGCTCACCGGCGGCCAGTCCAAACTGACCGTCGAAGGCGCGACGGTCGGCGGCGTTCTGTACTCGGTCGATACGCTCTACCCCGGCTGGAAGGATAAGCTCTTCGACGACGAGGGCAATGTCAAGCGCTTCATCAACGTCTTTCTCAACGACCATGAGATCCGCACGCTGCAGGGTCTTGGCACACCTGTAGCCGCCGACGACAAGGTCTCCATTGTGCCCGCCATGGCCGGCGGCCAGGGATAACCCCAGCATGACGCGCCTCAATCGGGACCAACTGGTCCAACTGGCCAAAAGCCAGATCGAGGAAATCTCGGCGGCGGAGCTAAAGGCATGGCTCGAGTCCGGCGAAGAATTAACCGTCGTGGACATCCGCGAGCGTGATGAGTTCGTCCAGGGCCACTTGCCCGGCGCGACCTTCATCCCCCGCGGCTTCTTAGAACTGCGCATCGAGCAGACGCAGCCGGACCGCGACCAGCCGGTCATCGTCTACTGCGCCGGCGGGGTACGCTCCGCGCTGGCCGCCCGCAACTTGCAGGAGATGGGCTACGCGCGGCCGATCTCGCTGATCGGCGGCTTCAACGGCTGGAAGAACGCGGGCTACAAGGTCAAGATCCCGCGCACCCTCACCGAAGAGCAGCGCATCCGCTACAGCCGCCACACCATGCTCAACGAAGTGGGCGACGAAGGCCAGGCCAAGCTGCTCGACGCCAAGGTGCTCTTGATCGGCGCGGGTGGGCTGGGCAGCCCGGCCGCGCTCTATCTGGCCGCCGCCGGGGTGGGCACGATCGGCATCGTGGACTTTGACACGGTGGATATGTCCAACCTCCAGCGCCAGGTCCTCCACGGCATGGCCGCGGTGGGCAAGCCCAAGGTGGACTCCGCCGCCGCGCGGCTGCGCGATCTCAACCCCGATGTCAAGGTGATCGGCCATCGCGTCCCCATCACTAGCGAGAACGCGCTGGAGATCATCAAGGACTACGACATCGTGCTCAACGGGTCGGACAACTTCCCGACCCGCTATCTGGTCAACGACGCCTGCCACATGCTGGGCAAACCGCTGGTGGACGGCAGCATCTTCATGTTTGAAGGGCAAGTGACGGTCTATCAGCCCGCCGCGCCCGAACAGGGCATCGTCGGGGGGCCGTGCTATCGCTGCCTCTACCCGGACCCGCCGCCGCCGGGCGAAGTGCCCAGTTGCGCCGAGGCCGGCGTCTTGGGTGTGCTGCCGGGCATCGTCGGCTCGATCCAGGCCGTGGAGGCCATCAAGCTCATCTTGGGCATCGGCGAACCCCTGGTGGGCCGCCTGCTCATGATCGACACCCTCGACATGAGCTTTCGTACGCTCAAGGTCCAGCACAACCCGGACTGCCCGCTGTGCGGCGATCACCCGACCGTGACCGAACTGATTGACTATGAGCAGTTTTGCGGTATGCCCGCGCACGAGAGTTCGGTTTCACCGGCGCTGCGCGATCTGATCACCGCCTAATTGCTTGATTGGGGCCGGCGTGCCCCGCCAGGAGCCGTAATGAACCTGCAACAGCCGAGATTCGCCCCACATGGGCTGGCGCCACGGAGCGTCGCTAAGACGACAGGCCCCGCGCTGCCCTATACCGGCGACATCCTCAGCCGGATCGGTAACACGCCCTTGCTGGACCTCAGCGGCTTCGCCCATGAGTTGGGCGTCAAGGAGGCGGTGGGCCTCTATGCCAAAGCCGAATGGTTCAACCCCAGCGGCTCGGTCAAGGCGCGCGCCGCCCTGCGCATCGTGGAAGAGGCCGAGCGCACCGGCGAGCTGCGCCCCGGCAAGGTGCTCATCGACAGCAGTTCGGGCAACACGGGCATCGCCTTTGCGCTCATCGGCGCGGTCAAGGGCTATGCAGTGCAGCTCGTCATGCCCGCCAATGTAAGCGCCGAACGCAAGGCATTGGCCCGCGCTTATGGGGCCAAGCTCATCGAGTCCGACCCGCTGGAAGGCTCCGACGGCGCGATCTTGATGGTGCGCGGCCTGGTAGCCGCGGACCCCGACCGCTACTACTATGCCAACCAGTACAACAACGCGGCCAACTGGCTCGCCCATTTCGAGACCACCGGCCCGGAAATCTGGCAGCAAACCCACGGCAAAGTCACCCACTTTGTTGCCGGGCTGGGGACGACCGGCACATTCGTCGGAACCGGGCGCTATCTCAAGCAGCGCAACCGGGCCATTCGCCTGGTCGCGCTCCAGCCCGAAGACGAGGTGCAGGTCATCGAAGGGCTGAAGCATCTGCCCACCGCCATCTTGCCCGGCATCTATGACGACAAGCTGGCCGACCGCAACCTGGGCGTCAGCGCCCATGACGCGTGGGAGATGACTCGGCGGCTTTCCCGCCGCGCCGGTCTGTTCACCGGCCTCAGTTCAGGCGCAGCCGTCGCGGGCGCGCTCCACGTCGCGCGTGAGCTAGACCACGGCGTCGTCGTGACGCTCC
>CAYJQA010000611.1:0-3371 GCA_964372065.1 uncultured Litorilinea sp. | reverse complement strand
ACATAGCGCCGCGCAAAATCCATGGGCAGCATAACGTTCTGCGCGCAGGTGAGCATGGGCATCAGTTGAAACGACTGAAACACGACGCCCACGTTGCGGCCCCGCCAGCGGGTCAATTCGTCTTCGCCCAACCGTTCCAGCGGCTGTCCCGCGATGACAATGCTGCCCGCATCGGGCCGGTCAATCCCCGTGACCATGTTGATCAGCGTGGATTTGCCCGCGCCCGACCGGCCCCACAGCGCCACAAACTCCCCGGCGCAGATCTCCAGGTCCACCCCGCGCAGGGCAACGGCATCGCCGCCCGGTGTGTGATAAACCTTGCGCACCCCACGCAGCGCGATCAGCGGGCCATCGCTCATAGACCTGCACTCATGGGGCGGCTACTCATAGGCCAGCACTTCACGCACGGTCAGCCGGACCGCCTGCTCCGCCGGGCCGAGGCTGGCGATCACCGCCAACGCCAGCAGCAGCCCCAGCCAGAAGACCGCGGCTTGGGTGGCATAGGTGTAGGCCAGCGGCATGTCGAGCAAAGCAATGCCGATCTGTGCGCTCATAAAACGCGCGGCGGGGAACGACAGCACAAAGCCCAGCCCCCAACTGAGCACCGCGATCACCAGCCCTTCCAGCAGTACAATGCGGCGGATGGAGCCGTTGGAGGCGCCGATGGCGCGCAGCACGCCGATCTCGCGGATGCGCTCGGTCATGTTCAGGCTCATGGTCGTGGAGAGGCCCAACGTGCCCACCGCGCCCAATAGCCCCGCCATGAGGATCAAAAAGCCGATGATCACGTCGAACATCAGCTCATTGCGCGAGTTGATCGTCGCGCGCGTCTGTGTGGTATACACGTCCAGCCCGGCCGTCTCAAAATCGTTGAGCAGATGTTGCGCCAAGTCGGCCTGTCCCGCCAGGTCGTTGCTGACCACCTGGACGGTGGTCGCCTTGCCCGTCGCGTGGGCGGCCTCGCCAAAGGGGCGCATGTTCATGTAAATCTTGGCCCCCTGGGCGTCGGTGGTGACGATGCCGATGATCGTGTAGAGCCGCTCATGGCCCGCCATGTCCAGCGTGATGGTGTCGCCGGGGCGCAGATCGCGCTCGTCGTCGGCGACGGTGGCGTTGATGACCACCGCATCCGTGTCGTCAGGCGACAGCCAGCGCCCGGCCTGGACAACCGGCGTCACCATGTGGGTCGTCTCCGGCAGGCCGATGACCTGGTAGCGGTTGCTCTTGACGCCATCCGGGCGCACGCGTGTCGCGGTGGCGCTCGCCCAGCTTTCCACGGCCACGACTTCGGGCCGGGCCAGCGCCACGGCCTCCAGCCGCGCAATGCGCTGGGGTTGCTCCATCTGGACCTGCACGTCGTATTGGTGATAGCGCAGAAAGTCTTGCAGCGTCGTAGCCACCGACGCTTGCACCGAAATGACCGCGATGTAGAGCGCCGTGCCCAACGTCAGCACGATCACCGTCCTCACCAGACGGCTCTTGTGGCGCAGCGCGTTGCGGACGGCCAGCACAAACGGGCGCTGGAACCAGGTCTGGGGGAGACGCATCAGGCCGCGTTCCAGCCACCCGTGGTGGACGCTGCCGGTGTCAATCCCAATCGCATTGAGCGCCGCCACCGTGGTGATGCGCGTCCCCTGCCAGACGGGCGCTAGTCCCGCCACCAGCGGGATCAGCAGCCCCACCCCGATCATGATGGCATAGACCCACACCGGCACCGCATAGGAGTCGGTGCGGATGTTGACCAACCCTTCGATCAGCCGGGTCATCAGCAGGTGCATGGTGCCCACCGCAAAGGGGATGCCGATGATCGCCGCGATGATGCCATAGACCAGCACGAGCACGATATACAGCCCCATGATCTGGCCGCGGTCGGCCCCTACCAGCTTGAGGATGCCGATCTGGTTGACTTGCTGGGCCACCAGCGCGGTGATCGTGTTGACCACCAGGAAGGCCGACAGTACCAGAATCGTCCAACCGAAGGAAGAGAGAATCAGCACCGCCGTGTTGACGATGGACTCGATGATGGACTGGCCGACGATGGTCGTGCCCGAGATGGTGCGCCCGGTGCGCTCGAATTGCTCCTCCACCGTCGCGGCCACGGCGCGCACGGTTTCCCGGTCCGGCTTATCGGCGGCCACGCGCAGACGCAGTTCGGTAAACTGGTCGGGCTGGCCCAGATAGCGCAGCGTCTCGGGCGAGATGGCCCCCAGCGTATAGCCGAGCACATCCGGACTGGGATAGTTGGGGTTATGGGCCAAACCGGTGATGGTCAACTGCTTGCGCGTGTTGTCGCCCAGTTCGACGGTGATGACGTCGCCGATCGCCACGCCCAGATACGCCGGCCCCATCCACTCCAGCATGATTTCGTCTTTTTGGGTGGGCCACGCGCCGTCTACCAACAGGTAGCGATCCACCTGTTGGTCTTCGAAATCGGTGATCGCCTCCAGCAGAATATCGCGGGTAGTCGTGGGGCCGGTGAGGACGCGGGCAAAGAGCGTGCGGCGGCCTTCCGCCGCGGCCACACCGGGCAGTTGCGCCATGCGCTCCGCCAGTTCTTCGTCAAAGGGGCCGGTGCGAATGACGGCATGGGCGAGGGCCGCGCTGTTGCGGTCGGCGTGAAACTCGCGCAGCAGCACCGTCTGCGTAGACAGCACACCGCCCACTGCATAGACTCCCACCGCCACCGCCAGCGCCACCACGAGGGTGCGCGTGCGATTATTCCACAGATCGTGGATGACTTTGTACCAACGTGTACTTAACATCTGCTCAGACCAACGCTGCCCGTGCCGGGATAGTTTCTTGCGTCGTCGCAGCGCCACGGGTTGTGCAGCCCACCTGGTTGCATTGTACAAGGCCCCTGCCCGAAACCGGTTGCGGGAACGATGACGTATGGCGGCAACCGGTCGCCATCACAACGGAGGCTACTGATGGCGCAGCGACTTGCGCGGGTGTTTCACCCGGGTCATGGGTTGCCCTGTGGGCACGACGCTGATCGAGCCGTCAATCTCCAGCACGGCCATTTCTACCTCTTCCAGACTGGCGACGCCGTGTTCGCGCAGAGCCGCCCCCAACTCGTCTTCGTCGACGCCTTCCCGGCGCAGATGGGCGGCGATGACTTGGCCGTGCAACACCAGCACCGTGGGCGATCCTTCGATCAGCCGGCGCAGGTGCGGCCAACGCAGGCTGAGACGCGAGACGCCCGTATTGAGCGCCAGCAAGGTCGCCGCGGCGATCAGGCCGCCGGCGAGCGTCGTGTCGTCGCCGACCATCGCGTTCTGCACGGCGTTTGCCAATAGCAACAGCACCACCAGGTCGAAGATCGTCATCTGGCCGATCTCGCGTTTGCCGGTGATCCGCAGACCAGCCAAGAG
>CAYJQA010000610.1:0-3374 GCA_964372065.1 uncultured Litorilinea sp. | reverse complement strand
GGGTGGGGGCCAGCAGCCCCCACCCCAAACGGTTGGATCGCATCGGCGACTCCTAACCCTATTGGCCATACCCCAGTTGGACCATGGTCTCTTCGGCCGCGACACAAGCCTGGTCGAGCGCATCACTAGGTGTGAGTTCACCGGCCAATGACCGCCAGATGAACGGCTCGATCGCCGACCGCAGCGCGGGATGGAACGGGATGGCCGGGGCGCCGCGGAAGAGCGGGCCCTTCTCGCGCATCAAGGTGTAGTAGCCGTCAACCTTGGCGTCTACTTCCACGACCTTGGGGTCGTCATAGGTGGATTCCATGACGATGCGTGAGCCGGCGATGGCCCAGTCAGCCTGCACCGATTCCTGGCCGATGAACTGGAGCCAGAGCAGGGTGGCTTCCTGGTTCTTGGAGGAGTACGGGATGCCAAAGGCGCCGCCGTCGTAGTAGCCGATGTAGCCCGTGCCGGCCTCGGCATCGGCCATGACGCCTTCCGCCACCGGCGGCAGCGCCACGCCCACATTGCCGACTACCTGCGAACGAGTCTCATCCGTGGCGATCCAGGCGGCATTCTCGCCGTAGACCCAGCCCTGGGCCGCGCGGCCGGCGGCAAACGACGCCGCGACCTCGTCCCAGGTGCTGCTGGTGGCCTCCGGCGGGGCAAACTCAAGCATGCCCACCCAGAAGGCGAGGGCATCCTTGGCCTTTTGGCTGTTCATTTGGCCGCCGTTGGCCTCACAGGCCTTCCAGGCTTCCATATCAACGCCCCAGTTGTAGACGCCAAAGGTCGGGGCGATGGTCTCGACATACTCATAGAACGACGACGAGTGTCCGGTGTGGCCTTGGACCGTCGAACCCCACAGCTCGAGCCCCTTGTCCGTACCCCACTGGGTAAAGAACTCGGCGATTTCTTGGTATTGCTGGTGGTTAGTCGCCGGGGCCAGGTCGTAGCCGTACTTCTCCTTGAAGGCGGCCTGCGCCTCTGCATCCGCAAAGAGGTCCTTGCGATAGAGATAGGGCTTGACAAAGGCCTCCATGGGCACGCCGAAGACGTCGCCGCTCTCCGGGTCCTTGAAGTTGTCGATGAACGACGTGAACTTGCTGATGTCAAAATCGGCGGACACTAGGTCCGGATTGTCGGTCAGCATTTGGGTGAGGTTGGTTAGGAAGTCGCGGGCCAAGTAGGTGTAGATGATATCCTGCTCGATGTACACAAAGTCATAGACGCCGGTGTTGGCCTCCATGTCCTTGATGGCCTTGTTGTACATCTCGTCCCAGGAAGTCACCTCAAACTCGACAGTGATCCCCGTGAGCTCGGTGAACTGCGGTGCGAGAACGTCCGACACATACTTGGAGGGCGGGGTGCTCTCGGAGATGCCGCGGATGGTTGCACCCTTGTACGGTTCGGCGGCGGTAGTCCACCAACTCGCTTCCTCAGCGGGGGCGGCGGCCTCAGCCGGCGCGGCAGGTTCCGCGGGCTGGGCGGCAGGTGCGGCCGGAGCCGGACAGCCGGCCAAGAACATACTCAACAGCGTCAACACCGCGACAAAACGGAACAAACGACCACCAGTGTTCAACATACAGGTATCTCCCCTTCACTATCTACGTTGACAGTGCCAGAATAACGCTGCATGGCTGTGGGTGCTTTGTCCCACCGGCGATGCCACAATCCGCCCCCGTCCGTAATCGCTGCCGGGTCGGACGGGAAATCGCGTCACCCCGGCGCACGCATCCTAACGGCGATCATCTCCTTTCGTAGCAGTGGGTAGGCGACCCTTGTTAACCCGTGTTATACGGTCTTGACCGGCAGGACCACCTCTTGGGCCGGGAGGGTGGAACCGGCTATCCGGGCCAGCAACAGATTTGTTGCCGTTTCCCCCATGAGATAGGCGGGCGGCTTGGCGTCGGCGAAGGCCAGGTCGGTCATCGTTGCCCCGTCTGTGCCGTCGGCCCGCGCCACCACCATGTCGTCGGGAATGCTCAACCGGCGCGCCGCCAGGGTTTGCATGACCCCTAGCGCCTGGAGACAGGTGGCAGCATAGAGCGCCGTTGGCCGCGGTTCTAGCTCCAATAATTCGGCGGCGGCGCGCCGCCCGAAGGCCGGCGTCGCCGGGCCGGTACGCATAAGCTCCGGCGCGACCGGTAGCCCGTGATCGGAAAATGCCTGCACATAGCCGCGGCGGCGTGCGTACTGCCCGCTGGCTTCGTCGTGCGTCAAGATGGCGCCGATCCGCCGGTGTCCCGCCTCAATCAACCGGCTCACCTGGCCGTGGACCGCGCCGGCATGGTCCAGTAAAACCGTGTCGAGTGCGGCTGAAGGCACGCGTCGGTCCACCGCCACCACCGGAATCGCGGCGTCTGCCAGTCGCCGGTAGACGAACTCGGCGCCTGGGGTCGGGACCATGATCACACCCGCCACGTGCTCCTCGCGCATCAGATCAACGTAGGCCGTGCTCTTCTCGATGTCTTCGTCAGTGTTGCAGAGCAGGAACGCGTAGTGGTGGATGTAGGCGATATCTTCGATGGCCCGCACGAAGGCCGTGAAAGACTGGTCGCGAATGTCCGAGAGCAGCAGACCGATCACCCGGGCGCGCTGCGCTTGCAGGCTGCGCGCGACTCGGCTGGGGCGATAGTTGAGTTCGGCCACCGCGGCCAACACGCGTGTGCGGACTGTGGTGCTGACATAGGGTTTATCTGCAAGTACACGCGAAACCGTCGCGATCGACACGCCGGCGTTGCGTGCCACATCTTTGAGCCTGGTTGGCATCTTCAGTATGTAATGACCGCGCTGACCACACTGGGGTTCGCATATCATTGTAAACGTTTGCAAACCGCTTGTCAACCATGTTACAGAGGGGTAGGGCTGGCCCCCGGCGGGTTGGGTGAGGCGGTGCGGACGCAAAACAAACCGGGGGACGTATTCGTCCCCCGGCCTGACCCTGCGGTTCGCTATGACGCCCGCTCTCGCCTAGTTTTCGCCGCCGAAGAGGTTGACGTTGATGCCGCCGCTTTGGCCCTTGCCGCCGGCAGCGGGCATATACTGGGCGATCTTGGCGGCCAGCTTGCTCATGGGCATGGTTTGCAACCACACCTTACCCGGTCCGCGCAGGGTGGCTAGGAAGAGACCTTCGCCGCCCAGCAGGATGTTCTTGAAGCCGCGCATGATCTCCACGTCGAACTCGATGGTCGGCTCGAACATGGCGACGTGACCGGTGTCGACGCGCAGCGTTTCGCCCGCGCCCAGCGTCCGTTCCACGATTTCACCATCGAAGTTGACAAAGGCCGAACCGGGGCCGGTCAGCTTCTGCAAGATGCAGCCCTCGCCGCCAAAGCGGCCCGCGCCCAACATCTGGGAGAAGATCAGACCAAGGCCAAACTGCTGCA
>CAYJQA010000609.1:0-3376 GCA_964372065.1 uncultured Litorilinea sp. | reverse complement strand
GTGGCTCAAGACGAAGTGGTAATTGGACTTCATGTTGCCCCGCTAAGTAAGTGATTGCATGAACATCGTCATTCCGCACCCAGGGGGCTCCCGTAGCGAGGAATCCCGGCGTGTTGGCAGAAGGGGATGCTTCGCTTGGGCACCCCCTGGGCACAGCATGACAGACTGATTGAACGGTCATATAGGCACTTACTTAGCCACCGTATGGGGGCCGTGCGCGAACGAGCGCCGCGCGCGGTATAGTCGTCTGCTGGCAGCGGACCTTGCCGATGTAGGTCTGGTTCGGGAGCATGAAGCGCACGGTGTCTTTGGAGAATGGGCGGTTGGTCTTGGCGCGATAGCCCCAGCCCATTGAGCATCAGTGCAAGGTCGCTATCGCTGCATTTATCAGGGCAAGATCGGCGAAGCGCCACCCCAATTGGCCAGTCCTGAGCTGGTCGCGTTGCACGTCGGCGAAGTAAGTATCCTCCTCATTCATGGCTCTACTCCCTCGCCCAGCGAGATGCCGCTTCTGGCGGATTATCTCTACATCCGCGGGCTGACCGTGGATGCACCCCTGTTTCCCAGTCAAGCAAGGCTGTACCCTGGGGCGCAGGCTAGAGAGGCCGATCTGGTGGTACTCAATTGCTGAAGCGAAATCTCCCGCCATAGACTCTGGTTTGCACCGTCAGTCTGCAGAGAGAGCCACCGGATTGCCCGCGGCGGCATCGTCCAAGTTGGTGTGGGTTTGCGGCAGTGCGAGCGTGATACCCAAGCGATCGTCCGGGTTCGATGGCCCGCTAGCTACCCCGCCGTATGGATGGCATTGTCCATCTCCCGGCGTAGGTTGCCGACGATGGTGACAGAGGTCAAACCGGCCTGGACGTAGGCGAGCAGATTCGTCAGCATGATCGGCTGGAGCGCGGTGACGATTTCGCCAGCTTCCGAGGCGTCGTTCTCCATCCCGGCGGCCAGCATGTAGCATAGGGCAGCGCTGTCCCGCTGCGCCGATTTAGGCGGCGAGCCAGGTGTCCAGCAGCGCCCGCGCTCGCACCATGTAGTCGGCGTCCCCCAACGCGGTATAGATGTCCAGCGCCGCCAGGCAGTATTGCGCGGCCCGGTCGCGATCACCGTGATCGTAGAGGGCCAACGCCAGCAAGATCTGCTGTTCGCCGAGCAGGTGCGGGTCGCCGGTGGTCTGAGCCAAGGCCAGCGCCGCTTGCGCCGCGGCGATGGCTTCAGGCAGGCGTTCCAAGTCGGCCAACACCGCGCCGATGCGGCCGTGGAGTTGGGCTTGGGCCGCGACATCCTGAAGCTGTTGCGCCAGGGTCAGCGCCTCCTGAAAGGTCGCCAGCGCCGCGTCGCGGCGCTCCATACAGAGGTGGGCATAGCCCAGATGCGTGAGCATGGTCAACTGCCACGCCCAGTCTTCCTGACTGCGCGCCACGGCCAGCCCGCGCTCACAGAAGCCGAACGCCCGCTTGGCTTGCCCCTGGTCGAGCAGAAAAGTCACTAGCCAGTTGAACGCAGTGATCTCCGCGCCGGCGTCGCCCAGGTCCTGTGCCAGGCGTATAGCCTGCTCCCCGTACAACTGCGCCAGACGGACTTGCCCCGCGGCAATGTGGCCGCGCAGCAGCGCGCGTAAGGCAGCCAGTTGGGCCGCGTCGTCCTCCGCTTGTTCCGCCAGCGTCAACGCCTGTTCATAGTGTTCGACGGCCGCATCCGGTTCCTGATTGGCTAGCATGACTTCGCCGAGGCTCAGCCGGTAGGAGCAGGCAGCGCGCGTCAGTTCTAGCTCTGTGGCCAGGTGCAGCGCTTGGGCAAAGTAATCGGCGGCCTTCTCCAGTGCGGTCAGGCCGAGAAACAGCCCGCCGAGCTTGCCCGCCAGGTGCATCGTGCGCAGGCGATCGTGCATCTCTAGCGTCAGCGCCAGCGCTTGTTCAAAGCGCGCCACGGCCTTCTCGCTTTCGCCGCGATCGGCCATCATCTGGCCGATCTGCGTCAGCGCGTCGGCCTGGAGCGCGGCATGCCCGATTTCCTTGGCCAAGTTGAGCGAACGGAACAGCGCGCGTTGGGCATAGTGCGAGTTGCCCAGCCGCAGCAACGCCATGCCCTTATAGCCCCACAGGCGCGCCTCAGCCTCCGGGAGTCCGCGCGTTGTCGCCAGCGCCAACGCCTCTTCGATCTGCGTCAGCCCTTTGGGTGTATTGCCGATCTCAAAATAGGCCTGTCCCAGCGCCAGTAGCGCATCGATCAGCGGCTCCAGCGCGCCGGCGAGGCGCGCCTGTGCCACGACCGCCTCGCCGCGGGCCAAGGTCTCCGTATTATGTGCCGCGCTGGCGGCGGCAGGGATCGTCGCGAGTTGTATTGTGGCCATGGATCACTCTCTTGTTGGTCTTGCGGACCGGAGCGGGTCGCCCTACCCCAAGCGCACGCCGCTGGTCTGCAACACATGCAAATCTTTCGTCACCAACACCGCATCCACCTCGGGCAACTGCTCGGCCAGCGCCAAGCCGGCGCGGCAGCCCAGCACCATCAGGGCCGTGGCCAGCGCGTCGGCGTCGAGGGCGGTGGGCGCCAGTACGGTGGCGCTGGCCAAGTCGCCGGGCGAGCGTCCCGTCTGCGGGTCGAGAATGTGATGCAGGGCGAAATCGGCCGTGAACCGGTTCATGTAGTCGCCCGAAGTCGCCACGGCGCGGCCGTCTACCGTCAGGACGCCCAGCACCGCGCCCGGCTGACGCGGATGGGCGACGCCCACGCGCCAAGGCCGGGCGTCCACGCGGACGCCCAACGTGCGCAGATCGCCGCCCGCTTCAACCAGCACGCGGTCGGCGCCGTGCGCGGCCAGCGTCGCCACCGCGGCGTCGATGATGCGGCCCTTGGCGATGCCGTCCAGCGTCACGCGCGCCCCTTCGATACCGAGCGCGATGCGGCCCGGCTCCAGCGCAATGCGGCGATAATCCACCAGCGCCTGCAGGGCGGTCACGTCGCGCGCACCGGCCCGATACGCGTCCAGCAGCGGTAGCACGGTCACGTCGAACGCGCCGCCGGTCAGCGCCCCATAAGCGACCGCGGCCTGCAGCACGGCGGTCAACTCGGCTGGCGCAGCGTCCAGATGCCCTGCGGCGTTAAGGCGCGCCAAGGCCGCGGTGGGCGCCCGATGGTCAAAGATGGCCGTCAAGCGCGCCATCTCGGTAAAAGCCGCGCCCACGGCAGCACGCGCTGCCGCGACGTCCGCTGCGATGACCGTCAGGTGAATCTGGGTGCCCATCAGCGTGTGCGTGGCGTGGAGGTGGGTGAAGCCCGCCGCGCGCCGCAAGGTGGCCGACAAACCCGCGGTCAGGGATGGGCCGCCCACCGCCGCGCTGATCTGCAGAAAGCTCCGCCGGTGTATAGG
>CAYJQA010000608.1:0-3378 GCA_964372065.1 uncultured Litorilinea sp. | reverse complement strand
CCGCCCGCCAGATAGAGCGAGCCTACGATGGCGTTGAGGATACCGCCGCCCTTGCCCAAATAGAAACCGCCTTGCGGCGCTTGGCTGAGCATCTCCCAGCTTAGCGCGCCGATCCCGCGCCAGAAGATGACGCCCAGGATCAGCCCCAAGATGCCCACCGCGCCCAGCCCCGCCAGCCGCATCAACCAGGTGAAGAACTGCTCTTCCAGACGCCGTAGACGCCGTCGATTTGCACGCGCGTTCATGCGTTCCTCCTGCGGACCAGGCGCTCGATCACCCACTGCGCGCCGACGTTAAAGGCGACCACCACCAACAGCAGCAGCAGCGCCGCTCCCATCAGGGCCGACTCGTACAGCGGCACCGACATCATCTCGCCATAGTTGTTGGCGATCAGCGCGGGCAGCGGATAGGCGGCGTCAAAAAGCGAGCCGGGGATGTGAGCCACGTTGCCCACGGTCATCATAACCGCCAACGTCTCGCCAAAGGCGCGCGAGAAGCCCAACACGATCGCCGCCAGGATGCCCGGCAGCCCGGCGCGGCGCACCACGTACTTGGTCGTCTCCCAGCGCGTCGCGCCCAGCGCCAACAGCGTCTCACGCATCTCAGCCGGCACGCTCCGCATCACTTCTTCGGTCACGGCCACGATCAGCGGGAAGACCATCACCGCCAGCACAAAGCCCGCGGTCAACAGCCCATAGCCGCTGGGGTTGGTGCGCTGAAAGAAGGGCAGCGTCTGGCCCAACGTACGGTCGGACCACGGCCCCACGAAGTCCCGCACCAGGGGGACGATAAACAAGACGCCCCACAGCCCGTAGACCACCGAAGGGATGCCGACCAGCAGGTCGATCACAGGTTTGAGCACGGTACGGGTGCGCCGCGTCACATACTCCGCCAGATAGACGCCGCACAGCACCGCGGGAACGACCGCCAGCACCATCGCCACGCTCGTCACGGCCACACTGCCCACCACGAACGGCGCAAAGCCAAACACCCCCCGCATGGGCTGCCACACCTGCCCGGTCAGCAGGTCGCCCAGCGGATAGGCCCGCAGAAGCGGGAGACTGCGCGCCAGCAGCGCGCCGCCAACGCCAAAGACCAGGACGCCCACGGCGGCGGCGGCCAGAGTAAACAGCCGCTGGCTGCTCCAGTCCAGGAAAGCACGACGCCACCCCAGGCGATAGCCGGGGCGGCGCTCCTGCATTCCGGTTGGGCGCGCCAAGATCGTTTCGCGCGTTGCTTCCATAGCTACTCCTGTTCTTGGCCGCGGCGACAGGCTTATTGCCCGTCGCCCAGCAGTTCGAGCGCCTCGGTGATGCGAGCATCGGTCAGCGCCACATAACCGGCCTCATGCACAAAGGCTTGCCCGTCCGTCAACACCCAGCGGAAGAAGTCGTTGATAACGGGATTCGGCTCGCCCTTGGTAACCAGGTAGAGCACACGCGCCGGCGGGAAAGGATAGACTTGGTCCGCGATGGCTTGGGTTACCCCGTCGCGCGTGTCATAGAAGGCTTCATCCGGGTCGATCTGCCCGTTGGCGTTGAGGTCGATGGGGATCACGAGCATCCCTGCATTGGGCAGCCCGGTCTCCGGATCGTAGGTGAAGCCGATATTGTTATAACCCACACCCAGCGGGTCCTGGCGCACGGCCTCGGCCAGCCCCGGATCAGCATTCACGGCCGTGCCTTGCAGTTCCTCTTGGGTGTCGCCAAGCGAGAACTTGGCCCACATCTCGGCCGCGCCCGCCGAATCGGAGCGGGTGTAGACGTTGATCGCCTCGCTGGCGTCGGTCCCCAGCCACTGGCCCCAGGTGGTCGTTTCGCCCGTAATCCAGATGCGGTTGGCCTCTTCCGGCGTAATCCCATGCGCCAAAATTTGCTCGGCGTAGGGGTTGCCGGCGTTGAAGGTGCCAACCACGGCGTCGATGGTCACCGGCACGAGGAAGGAACCCTGGTCCAGTTCCTCTTGGCGCGGTTCGCGCGAGAGCATCGCCACATCCGCCGCGCCGGTGAGCATGTCGGTCATGCCCTTGCCCGCGCCGCCCGCCTGCACGTCGAACGTCACGCCGGGGTTGAGCTTGGCGTATTCTTCCGCCCACAGCGTCACCATCGGGAAAAGCGCAAACGCGCCCGAAATGCTGACGGCCGTTGCGTCGCCACTGGCGGCAGCCGGTGCATCCGCCGCCGGTGCATCCGCCGCCGGCGCGACCGCACAGGCTGACACCAATAGGCAGGTGAGGGCAACCCCCGCCAGCCACTGCATCTTTCGGCGCATACTGAGTGTCCTCATTGGCACGACTTCTTTCTCCTTGGCTGTGTACTGATACTTGAGTTAGGCGTAAGACGGCTTGACGACGAGCACAGGACCGTGACCGCGGCCTGGCCGCCGGTCGGTCTCGGCCAGCACGCGGCCCACAAACTCGCCGACGCCTTCGGCGGCGAGCACCAGCAGATCGTAGTTACCCTGTTCGTATTCGTCGGCGATCTGCTGGACCGGCCCGCCCTGGCGCAGTTTCAGATGGGTCAGTGTGCCACCCGCCTGATAGCGCCCCAGACCGTCCGCGCCGAGTAGGTGCATCCGGCTGTCGCCGGTCATCTGTGGTTCCAGGCGGCCGGACGGCGACGCAAAGAGCGGCAGCAAGGTCACGGCCGCGCCGGTGTGCTGCGCCAACGCCATCGCCCATTCCAGCGTGTAGGCGTCGGAAGAAAAGCCGCGCAGCGCCACCAAAATGCGCTGCAAGCCGCCGATCGCCGGATCGCGCAGCAGCAGCAGCGGCCCCGTCGCCCGGCACAGGAGGTCGGCCGGCGACGCATCCGGGTATAGCCCCAAGACCATCAGCCGGTACTGCTCCGCGGCGGCCAGCGCCAACCCCTCGTCGGGGGCGATCTGCGCCGCTTCCCGCAGCGTCGCGCCGCTCCCCATCGCCGCGGCGAGGAGTTGCGTCCAGGCGCTGATGGCAGGCGTCCACGCCGGGTCCGGGCTCCAGCCCAGAATGGCCGGGACCGTCGTCGCCGGGGTAGCGGGCTGCAGCGTCTGCAGCACCCCCCGAATGGCGGCGGCGGCGCTCCGCACCGGCACGACCGCGCCGCCCAGCAGACGGCTGATCATGGCGAGCGCCGTGGTATTCTCCGGGTGGGCCAGGGCCACGCTGACCTGACCGTCTTCGCGGGCCAACGGCAGCGCCAGGTAATAGAGCGCCACTGCCGGCGGCAATTGGCCGACCAGTTCCGGGTCCGGGGTGATGTCGTTGACGTTCAACAATGGATGGCCGCGCATCGTTTCCTCTCCTTGCCGTAGCCTACCAGGCGACGGTCATCGGCGCGGTGACGGCGCGGTAACAACGCGGTAACAACCAGGGGGTACGGTTGGCTAACCGTACCC
>CAYJQA010000607.1:0-3381 GCA_964372065.1 uncultured Litorilinea sp. | reverse complement strand
CTGTTACTCTGACCATGGTCACAGTCCCATCCACAATCCCGGTGCCGGCGACCTGAACATTCGGTGTGTAGGTTTGGGCCAAGGCAACCGACCCAAGCACGCAGAACATGGCGATAGCAACCACTAGACTGATCAGTTGACGTACTTTCATGACGTTTCCTTATATTCACTATGAACGAACTACGGCGGAGCGATGCTGCCGGCGACATCTGCATCGGATGGAAGAGCCGCGGCGACGTCTACTTGCAGTTGTGTGAGCTTACCCGAACTTGGGACGAATCCCAAAGTCGCGAGGGGTAGCGCAAGGCGATCACCGCCCGCTAGCGGGGAGGCGAGGCGCGTGACGGCGATGGGGGTGGGCGGCGGTAGGATGCCATGTCCGCATTAGACCAAAGGTTCGCCTGCGCTGCAAGTCCGCCCCAAACCGCGTCCGAGCTGCAGAAGCAGCCCGGACGCAAAGGGAATCTACGATTTGGCGGTAACCGCCGCAACGCTCCGGTGATGGCGGGCGAACGGCAGGCGTTTCCACAGCCACAGGATGAGGTTGAAGACGGCCACCATCCCGGCCATGATCACCAGGTTTTTGAGGAATTCCATGACCATCAGGCCGCCGGGCGCGCCGCCTTCGGGCGGCTTGCGGCCTTCCAAGCCGGTGGGCCGCAAGCCGGCCATGTCCGGTGGTGCGCTCCGGTCAAGTTCGGTCGGCAGCGCGCCCTCCTCGCCCTGGGTCATGGCCGGTCGCTCCGGCCCGGCGGGCGTGACGCCGGCGGCCCAGTCCGACCCATTGAAGAGCAGCAGCCCGCCGACCACCACCAGCGCCAACGCCAACAGGACCACGATACGTCCTAAGAGTTTCATGCTTACACCCCCTTCGACAACTGCTTGGCCGTGGGCGTTGTCCAAGCGTGGCTGATGCCCGTCCAGACAGGTTTGACCGCATAGCGGCTGATGGCATTGACGATCCACGACCAGTGCAGCGCCACGTGCAGCCCGATGGTAAAGACCGCCAGGTTGGCGCTCTGCGTGTGCAAGAACTTCCACATCCCGCCCTGGGCGACCGCGATGCCCAGCATCGGCACTACGACTTCCGAGGTCATCAGCCCGGTAAAGACGATGATCGTCATGTCGACAAACAGCAGCGTGTTTAGCACAAAGTTGATCCGGGCCGCACGCGGCGCGCCCCGCAGAAAACGCTGGGTGGTCGCGACCAGCCACTCCCAGTGCAGCAGCAAATGCGTGAGGATCGCCGCGCCCACGGCGATGCCCAACCACTCGTGGATCGCCTTTCCGGTGAAGTGCGGCGCGGCCGCGACGAGAAAGGCGATGAAGATCGCCACGTCGACGATCAGGTTGATCTTCGTTCGATTTAGTCGCCTAGATTGTTTCGGCATGGTCCCTACTCTCATGGAAAACTCGACCATCTACTGACTGGTCTCCATGATCGCAGGGGCCGATTGACCCGGTGTGAAGAATGTCTGTGGAAAATGTTAAGGCCCGCCCACGCGTTCGGGCCTGCCGCGTGAATGTGTGGGGCTGGCCCGAAGGTGGACGGGCGCTTATGGTGAAGTTGAGCGCGTCGGTTATGCGTACCATCGACGACGGTAGGGCGAACTCCGCCTAGAGGGTCACCGGCGCAGCGGCATCAGGGCGCGCAGGCGGCCATCCAGCAGGAACAACCCGCCCCACAGGAACAGCGCGATGAAGATGGGGAAGATGATCGAGAAGAGCGGCGCCCCGGCCCGTATCTGGGTCGCGATGGCCCCGCCCAGATAGCCGGTGAGCAAGAGCGCGCCCAGGACGGAGGTCCAGGGAATAACATAGATGACCAAGAAGACCAGCTCGATCACGCCGATCGCGATAACAAGCTCCCCGGCATAACCGAGCTGTGTGGTCGAGTCCACGGCAACGGGCAGTTGCAGCACTTTGATGACGCCGTCGAAGATGAGGAACATGACCGCCAGGGTGCTCAGGATTAACCCCACCCAGCGCGAGATTTTGGAAACAGGCGTAGCTTGAGCACCCGACTGCATGGTTCCCCCTTGGTGTGTGATTCGGTTGACGGCAATAGAGAAGGCCGGCGGTCTAGTTCGCGATGCTGAACGTGACGGTACAGGGCGGCGGGAAGTTGCCCGTGGCATCCACCACGCTAAGCTTGAGCGTATAGACGCCGTTCGACAACGACGTCGTGTCCACCGTCGCCAATGTGCCCTCTACCACCGGGCTGCGCCCATCGGTCAAGAAAGCGAAATTGGCGGATGGGTCAATGTCGGCCCCCAGCGCATACTCCAGCTTGTAATAGGCAAAGTCGCGGTGACTGGCCGTGCCGGTCACGTCGAAGGTGCCGCTGACGATCTGGTTGACGCCGGGCCGCGTGATCACCGAACGCGGGTCGGGGCAGATCGGCTCCGACACCACCGGCGCAGGTGATGGCGTGGGCGTCGGCAAGATGGCGGGCGTGGCCGTCACCTCCGGCGTGGGCGTGGCGACGGGCGGCAGCGGCGTCGCGGTCGGTTCCGGCTCGACGGCGACCGGCTCTTCGGTGGCGGGCGTGACCGGTTCTTCTGTGGCTGGCTCCTCCGTGGTCGGTTCCTCGGCAGGCGGTTCTTCCGCGGTCGGCTCGCTCACCACCGTGACGCTGGGCGTGATGACCAGCGTGGGCGACGACACCTGGCTCAGCCCGATGCGGATGTCCAGGGTCAGGAGGACCGGCACGTCCACTGTGATCACGCCGGTGGGGCCGGGGATGGTCACTTGCAGCGTGATCGGCACGGTCTGGGAGATGGCGGCGCTTGCCGCCGGGGTCGTGGCGGCGATGGGCGTGGCCTCCGCGGCTGCCACGTTGCCGACGGCTTGGGCTTGCACGCCCGCCGCCAGCCCCCAGGTCAAGCCAAGGGCGATCCCCATACTCAACAGCGTCTTGTGCAGCATCAACTTGCCCAACATTTTACTGCGTAGCATTGCTTCCCTCCTCGGGGTGATGGCGCGCCTAATGGCTCACTCTAGCACGGGGTCATTGGGAACGCCGGACACGCAGCCTACCGGAGATAGGCGACTGCGCCACGCGGGGCTAACGTCCCCCCATTCCGGTCAACGCAATCCCACGGACAAACCAATTCTGGCCGATGATATAGATGATGAGTACGGGCAGCAGGGCCGCCACCGAGCCGGCCATGAGGAGATGCCAGGCGGTGCTGTATTGGCCCTGGAACGTGCTCAACCCTACCGGGATCGTGCGCATGGACAGGCTGTTGGTGATGATCAACGGCCACAGGAAATCGTTCCACGAGGCCTGGAAGTTGAAGATCGCCAGCGTCGCGACCACCGGGCCGGAGAGCGGCAGGATGATCTGCGCCCAGATGCGCCAACTGCTCGCGCCGTCCA
>CAYJQA010000606.1:2115-3383 GCA_964372065.1 uncultured Litorilinea sp. | reverse complement strand
AGGAGTTGACCGCGGCGGATGTCAAGTACACTTTTGACTTCTACCGCAACCCCGACAATGCCATGACCATTGTGGGCGACTTTGCGGGCATCGACACGCTTGAGACGCCGGACGATTACACGGTGGTCGTCAAGATGGCGACGGTCAACGCGGCGTCGCTGACCAACTGGGGCGAGACGCCGATTGTGCAGTCGGAGTATCACGCCGAGGTGGGCGAGGAGACCTACGCCACGGCCCCCATCGGGACGGGCGCGTTCAAGCTGGTCAACTGGGTCCCGGCGGAGGTCGTGGAGCTAGAGGCGTTTGCGGATCACTTCCGCGGCGCGCCGCATATTGCGGCCATCCGCCAGGAAGTCGTGCCCGACGCCGCGGTGCGCAGTCTGGCGCTGGAGTCGGGCGACTCCGACTCCAACCTGTGGCCGCTGCTGGTGGAAGACAGCCAGCGCTTGGCCGAGGAGCCGGACAAGTACACCGTGATTAAGACCTCGACGGGCGGCCTCAAGCACTTCCCGCTCAACAATACGCTGCCGCAGCTTTCGGACAAGCGGGTGCGCCAGGCCATGCTGTACGCCCTGGACCGCCAGCGGATCGTCGACGAACTGTGGAACGGCGCGGCATCCGTCGCCCACACCCATCTTGGCCGCAAGCATAGTTTCTACTCGCTCAACGACAGCCCTGACATCAAGCACTACGACTATGATGTGGCCGCGGCCAATGCCCTGCTGGACGAGGCGGGCTGGGCGCTGGGCGCGGACGGCGTGCGCGAGAAGGACGGCGTCAAGCTGACTTTCACCTGCACCACGATCACCGGCGATACGGCGCGACGCCCCATCGCCGAGTTGGCGCAGCAGATGCTCAAGGAAGTCGGCGTGGATATGCAGTTGGCAGAGGCGCCTGTATCGGCCATCCTGGAAGGCATGAGCGCCGGCACCATGGATGCGTCGCTCTTCAACTGGACCTATGGCGATGTGGACCCGGACCCGTCGGCGACGCTGCGCTCGGACGGCGGCAACAACTTCTGCCGCTACAATAACCCGCACATGGACGAACTGATCGATCAGGGGCTCCAGGTGGCGGACAAGAACCAGCGCAAGCCGATCTACGACGAGATCCAGCAGATCGTGGTCGAGGACGTGCCCATGCTCTACTTGCAGTGGGACGACTGGTACAACGTCTTTAGCAGCCGCGTCAAGGGGCTGCCCACGAATGCCACCGACGGCTTCTCCATGTACTTTAACGGTCTGCACGAGTGGTGGTTGGACCCGGTT
>CAYJQA010000606.1:0-2105 GCA_964372065.1 uncultured Litorilinea sp. | reverse complement strand
CAGAGCCAGGCCGGGCCAACGGTCTGGCTCTGTCGTGTCTAGCCACATGCCGGCGGCGCTGCCCGTAGAGGAACTCTGTTTGCCATGATCAACTACATCGTTTCCCGTTTGCTGCAGGGTGTGTTGGTCGTCTTCCTGATCAGCATCATCGCGTTTGCCATCATGCGAATGATGCCGGGCGACCCGGTGCATCTGCTGGTGGGCGAGGGCAACATCCGCATCACCGAAGACCAGTTGGCCGCGATCCGCGCCAAGTGGGGGTTGGACCGCCCGTATCACGAGCAATACTTGATGTGGGCGGGCAGTCTGCTGCGCGGGGAATGGGGCGAGTCGTTGGTGCGCCGTGGCGTGCCCGTGCGCGACATGATCCTGGAGGCGCTGCCCGCCACCGCCCAACTCAACCTGCTGGCGATCCTGGTCGCACTGGCGCTTGCCATCCCGGCGGGCATTGTCGCCGCGGTGCGCCGTAATTCCTTCTTTGACTATCTGCTCACGCTGATGTCCACGGCGGGCGCGGCCTTGCCCAACTTCTGGCTGGCGCTCATGGGGATCATCGTCTTTGCGCTGTGGCTGGACTGGGTGCCGCCTTTCGGCCTCAAGACGTGGGATGGCTATATCTTGCCGGTGACGGTGTTAGCCGTGGGCGAGATGGCAATCTTTGCGCGCGTCATGCGAGGGGCGACGATTGAGGTGCTGAATCAAGATTACGTGCGCACTGCGACGGCCAAAGGGCTGGCGCGCAGCACAGTGGTCCTGCGCCATGCCGTGCGCAACGCGCTGCTGCCGGTCGTCTCGGTGATCGGCTTTCGGATCGCGTTTCTGCTCAGCGGGACCATCGTGATCGAGACCATCTTCGCCGTCCCCGGCATAGGCCGGCTCTTTGCCGACTCGGTCTTTCGCAGCGACTATCAGGTAGTGCAGTCGTTGGTGGTGCTGCTGGCCGTGATGGTCGTGGTCGCGAACCTGCTGACCGACCTGGTCTATGCCTTCGTGGATCCGCGGATGCGGGCATTGAACTCGTGAGCGAAGGGGGAGTGGGTACGCGATGACAACTGCGAATCTGGCGCGTCCGGTGGGGGTTGTCGAGCCGCGCGCGGCCAAGAGCCGGTCTGAACTGCGGCAGTCGTGGCGGCGCTTCCGCGCCAACCGTGCGGCGGTGGTTAGCCTGGTCTTCTTGGCGTTAGTGTGTGTGATGGCCGTTGCGGCGAATGTGCTTGTCCCCTATGACCCGACCCACAGCTATCCGGGCATGCGGGGGATGGGGCCGTCGTGGGCGCACCCGCTGGGGTTCGACCACATTGGGCGCGACCTGCTGGCGCGCGTGGTCTACGGTGCACGCGTGGCGCTGCTGGTAGGGCTGGGCGCGACCGTGATCTCGGTGGCGCTGGGGGTGTTGGTGGGCGCGATTTCCGGCTATTTCGGCAGCTTGGTGGATACCATCTTGTCGCGGCTGGTGGATACGCTCATGTCCTTCCCGCTGTTGGCGCTGCTGATCGTGCTGGCGGCGGTGCTGGGGCCGAGCCTGACGACGACGATCACGGTGATCGGCGCGACGACCTGGGCGCGTTTTGCGCGCGTGGTGCGCGCCGATGTGATGGCCGTGCGCCTATCCGACTATGTGACCGCGGCGCGCGCCAGCGGCGTGAAGGACTATCGCATTATCTTCCGCCATGTGCTGCCGAACGTGTTGGGGCCGGTGATCGTGCTGGCGACGCTGGGCGTCGGCGGCATCATCATTCTGGAATCGGCGCTGTCGTTCCTGGGGCTGGGCATCCAACCGCCTACGGCCTCATGGGGCGGGACGCTGGCCGACGGGCGTGCGCTCATCCGCCAGTTCCCGCACATCATCATCTTCCCCGGCGTGATGATCTTCTTGACTGTCCTTGCCTTCAACCTGCTGGGTGACGGGCTGCGCGATGCGCTGGACCCGCGCCAGCGCAGCTAGAAAGACACGCCATGTCGTTGTCGCATTTGCAGGCGCAGATTGAGCAGGCTATCGCCGCGGCCGACGCGCAGATGGGCGTCGCCGTGCGTCATCTGGAGCGCGGCGATGAGTTGATGATCGACGCCGACGTTGCGTTTCCCATGGCCAGCGTGCTCAAGAT
>CAYJQA010000605.1:0-3389 GCA_964372065.1 uncultured Litorilinea sp. | reverse complement strand
GCCGCAAAGGCCATGCACGTCTGCTCGCCACACTGCCGGCAGTTGGTCCGGGGCAGGAGACTCCACACATCCAGAAGGCGAGGCGCGTGGCGGGGCTTCGTCACGACCACCAATTCTTGACGGTGCGCACCCAGGTAGCGTTGATGGCATCTGTCAGGGCGGCCAGCAACTCCAGCCCTTCGTCCACATCCTGGACTTGGGTGATGTACACCTTGTCAGAGTAAAGGGTGAGGAATCCCGGCTGCCGGCGCAAGGTGAGGGTGACAGCTCCGGGGTTGAAAGCGATCACATTGGGCAGGGTGGCCAGATAGGGCAGGACATCGTCCAGCGCGCGGGAGGGCCTGCCCACCACGATGATCCGGCCCGGATCGGCCAGACAAGGCAGAGTACGGGCGAGGGCGATGGACTCCAGGAACATCAGCTCTCCTCACGCACGGAATAGGTTGCCGCTCACTGGGTGGATTCCCGCACCGGGAACCTGAATCATGACCTTTCAGCCGCCCTCCAACAACTCTCGGACTTTGTCCTTCAAGTGGGCCTGGAGAAAGGCGAGCGCGGCCTCGGCGTCGTTGTCCAGCAGGATGCGCGCCAACTCCACTGCTTCTGTTTCCTCAAGTACCAGCGTCACGGCTTTCTTCATCGTCGCCTCCTGGTCTACCAGATGGCAGGCGCGTCCACCATCATCGCCTGGAGTTGCGCCAGCTGCGCGGCGTACCGCGGCTCATATAACGATGGGCAGTCGGCCAAGGAGCGCTGCCCGGCCACCACTTTGAGGGCAAAGGTGAAACAGGTCGGCTCGCCGCACAACTTGCAGTTGGTCTGAGGCAAAAGCTTGAAGACCGCCATGGGGTTCGGACGCTGGCGGGTCTCATAGTCGGGCGTGAGATCGTCCCGTCGCTCCCACGTGCGGTTGACCAGCGTGATGAGCCCCTTGACCTCCTTCTCCGCCGCCTCTCGATCTTCCACGTTACTGGCCCCTATCTCGTGGGCGTGGAAGGCGACGGTGTGCCCGCCTTTCTTCCAGGTTATCGCGTTGGCGGCCCGGTGGTAGATTGCCCCGCGCAACGTGGCGTTGAGATAGGGGAGCACCTCAGAAATGTCGACGGTGAACCGGGCCATGACAGCGTAGCGTTCGGCCCCCGGTTCACACGGTGGGGTAAAGACCTCCAGATCGTAGCGATCGATCAGCATCGTTTTGTCCTTTCATCAGCCGGACAAACACTCCCGATATGTTGCGCCGTCCGTCATCAGGCCCTTTGCCGGCGCATAGATTTTTGTTTGTTCGGTGGCCACATCTCCGTGCCGATGTAGATTCCCATGCGGGGCAACAGCACGCGGTGCGCCAGCAATACGCCGCCCGTGAGGCCGAACGCCGCCGCAAATACCCAAAGGGACGTACTGAGTGTGTTCATCCACGCCGGGTTGACCAGCATCACGACCGCCAGCGTCAGCATCAACATGCCGCCGACCAGCTTGAGGATGCGTCCCTGTTTTTCCTCCAGCCGGCTGGCCTTGAGCGTGAAGACGGCCGCCAGAAAGATGCCCAGTTCGTCGATCTGGTAGATCAGCATGTAGAGCAGCAGGAGCAACCCAAAGGTCATGGCTGTGGCCTCCTGAGCGATGAGCAGGTTGGTCCACAGCACAGGGAAACCGGCAGTGCAGGAGAACTCCACCAGCGAGACGCCGGCCGACAGCACAACCGTCGCGCCGATCAGCCCCCACGTGGAGTTGCCGGCTTCCAACACATTGCGCATCCGCCGGTAGATGCCGGGCTTCTTTTCATCAGCAATCGTGAAGGAGATACCCTCTTTGTACCAAAAGTAGTCTTTGATATTGACCGCGGCAAAGAAGAGCGCCACCAGCGCCACCACGACCTGGATCCAGCCGACAAAACTGACCACGCTAAACATGGTGAAGAGGCCGGTGATAAAGAGCATGTAGACGAGCGACGTGACGGTGAGGAAGACGAGACCGACCAGCAACACCTTGCGTCGCGAGCCGGTGTGCAGGGTCAATGCCAGCAAGACCGACAGCACCCAGAGCGAGCACGGGTTGAAGCCGTCTACAAAAGCAATTAGCGCCGTGCTCACGGCCAACGACTGGTGGCTCAGGTCCAGCGTGCCCAGGAAGGGCACTGCCAGCAGCCCGGCGGCCTCCACCGTGGCAGTTTCGTCCTGCACCAGGTCAGTAGCTTGCGGTGCGACGGGCGCGGGCGTCGGGATGCCCGGGATGACGCCCAGACCGGCATCGCGGCAGCCGGACGTTGAACAAGCGGCCACCGTAGCCTCGATCGCGTCGCGGATGAGATCGGAATAGCCCACCCAATGCTGGTCGCCGATAAGGATGGTGGGGACGGCGGTCGGCTCAAAGCCGTGGGCGGTCGCCATGCGCTGAAAGAGTGCTTGATTCGCCTGGACATACCATACTTCGTAGGCCCGCAGTTCCACATTGGGGTAGCGTTGGGTCAACTCCGCCAAAAAGGGTTTGGCCGCCGCGCAGTGCGGACAACCGTCCCCCCAGAAAAAATAGATGGCAACAGGCTGTTCGCCCGGCGCGGCGGGTGCGTTCTGGGCGAGCGCGCTGGCTTGGGCCACTGGGCCGGTCATGAATCCGCCGGCCACCACCAACACTGCGAGGAGTCCAAAGACCGCGACGAGCACGCCGGGCGAGCGTAGGTTTGACTGCGACATAATTGCTCCTATGAGCAAGATGCGGACTTCAGATTGGGTTGTGAGGAAGTCCGCAATTGTTGAGAGTTCGTAATGGGATCGGCGGCGCACAGGTACGCGCCTTGCCCACAATGGTTGACTCCAGTTGAATCGTGGTATGGGCGGCGATCAACACGCCGGCCAGCGGGTCCACCCAGGTCCATCCCATAAAAAGAATGATAACGCAGGTCATCGAATGAAAAAAGCCAAGTCGGCTGCCCGCTTTTGAGGGCACGCGCGAGTTGGACTGCAGGCAGTTCAGCGGCCCCGGCGCGCCTACAGCCCGTTGGCGCTCGTGCCTACCCCGCCCAATGATGCAAACTGGGGACACTTGCTGCCTATACTGCAACAAGCGTCCCCTGGGTGTGCCCGCCGGATGGTCCGGGGATAGGACTCAGTTGTGCATGGCCGCGGTCAGCCAGGTTGTGACCTCTGCCTGGCTGGGGATGCGCCCGGCGCACACCACCTTGTCGTCCACAACCAAACCCGGCGTGGAAAGAATGTCGTACTTCATGATCTCGTTGTAGTCGGTCACCTTGATCAGTTCGACCTCGACGCCCATGGTCGCGACGGCCTGGCGGGTGACTGCTTCCACCTTCTTGCAGTTTGGGCAGCCAGGACCCAATACTCGAATCGTCAACATCTTCTATCTCCGTATCTGCTGCAATGAATTGGTTCAAC
>CAYJQA010000604.1:0-3404 GCA_964372065.1 uncultured Litorilinea sp. | reverse complement strand
ACTTGGCCGAGAAGTTCCGCGGATCGTCCAGCCACCGCAGGAAGATGCGGTCCCCCGCCCATAAATTGAGCTGGGGCAGGCGCTCATCTTCCACCCACGCCAGGACGCCCTCCGGTGAATCGATCAAATCGCCCGTGAAGCGGTCACAGGTCAGGATAAAGGTGAACCAGTCTTCACCCTTCGCAAACTGAGGAAAGACAATGCTCCCACGCAGGATGGGGTCGATCAGGTGCAGGCCACTTTCCTCCGCGACCTCGCGCACCGCGCATTCCTCCGGGGTCTCGCCCGGTTCCAGCTTGCCGCCCAGCCCGTTCCACTTGCCCGCGTGCATGACGTTGGCCTTTTTGACGCGGTGCAGCATCAGCGTGCGCCCCGCATCACGCACATAGACCAACGTCGCCAGCTTCATCAGAACGCCGCCAGTTCCCTGGCGAGCCGCACGATCTTCTCCGTGTTCGGGCGATAAGCATCTTCCAGCGGCGGGCTAAACGGCACGGGTGTATCCAACCCACCCAGCCGCGCGATCGGTGCGTCCAGCCACTCAAATGCTTGCTCCGCGACCAGCGCCGCCACTTCCGCCCCGACCCCCGCCAACCGCGTCGCGCTGTGCACGATCAGCACCTTGCCGGTCTTGCGCGCCGCTGTCAGGATCGCCTCTTCGTCGAGGGGTTTGAGCGTTCGCAGGTCGAGCACCTCCGCCATGATGCCGTCAGCCGCCAGCACGTCCGCCGCCGCCGTCGCCTGGTGCACTTGTGCGCCATAGGTGATGATGGTCAGGTCGTCGCCGCGGCGTACCGTCTGCGCCTGGCCGATGGGCACTACATAGTCGCCCGCGGGCACATGGCCCTTCAGCGAACGATAAAGTGGTTTGCTCTCAAAGTAGATCACCGGGTTGTTGTCGCGGATGGCGGCGATCAGCAGCCCCTTGGCGTCGGCGGGCGTCGCCGGGGCCACGACCTTCAGCCCAGGCGTATGCACAAACCACGCTTCCGGGTTCTGGCTGTGAAACGGGCCGGATCGGATACCGCCGTCGCTGGGTGCGCGGATCACCCACGGCACTGCGCCTTTCCACCGATAGTAGTTGGTCGCCGCATACTGCACGATGGAGTCAAACGCCGCGCTGATAAAATCGGCAAACTGCATCTCGATCACCGGGCGCAGCCCCATCAGCGCCATCCCGGTCGCCGCGCCCACAAAGCCTAGCTCCGCCAGCGGCATATTGAGCACCCGCCGGTCGCCAAACTCCTCACTCAGCCCCTTGGTCACCTTGAAGGCTCCACCGAACGGCCCGGCCACATCCTCGCCCATGACCAGCACGTTAGGGTCGCGCGCCATTTCCTCGCGCAGCGCCTCGCTGATGGCAGCGATATACGTAAGCTCGCGCGTCGCTTGGTCGGCGCGCTCGACCTCGGCAAAACCGTAGTTGGCGTTGGCGGGAACAGATACACTCATATGCGTCTTCGCTCGGCTTGCTCAACAAGGCGGTGCGCCGCGACCGTCACGGCGCAAAGACGCCCTCGGTCACGCTGGCAGGATCGGGCAGCGGACTCTGCTCTGCATACTCGATCGCGTCGGTCACTTCCACCGCACAGCGATGCTTGATTTCGTCAATCTCCACCGGGTCGGTGATGCCTTCGCCGACCAGCTTCTGTTCATACAGCACCACCGGATTTCGCTTCTCCCACTCCTCCAGCAACTCACGCGGTACGTATTCCGCCCCGTCGTGAATGGCGTGCCCCAGCATCCGCATGGTCTTGCACTCAATCAGCGACGGCCCGTCGCCGGCGCGCGCCCGCTCCACCGCCGTCTTGGTCGTGCCATAGACGGCCTCCACGTCGTTCCCGTCCACGATCACGCCGGGAATGCCATAGCCTGCGGCCCGGTTGGCGATGTCCACCACCGCCGTCTGCGCCGCCACCGGCGTCGAATAGGCATACTGATTGTTTTCCACCACCAACACGAACGGGGCCTTGCGCACCGCGGCGAGATTGAGGCATTCATGGAACAGCCCCGCGCTGGCCGACCCGTCGCCCACGTACGTGAGCGCGACGCGCGCCTCATTGCGATACTGGAAGCTCATGGCCGCCCCGACCGTCACAGGCAGGGAATGGGGCAAATGGCTGATGAAGCCAAAGATATTCAGGTCGCGATCGCCCACGCCGTGCAGATTTACGTCGCGGCCGCCGCTCGCCCCGGTCACTTTGCCCAGCAGCCCGGCGAAGACGCGCCGGGGAGTCATGCCACGCAGGAAGAAACAGCCCATATCCCGATGCATGGGCGCGACCACGTCATCCGGTCCCAGTGCATAGCCGGTCCCCACGCTGATGGCCTCATGCCCCCGCTGGCTAAAGACGCCGCCGACGCCGCGCCCCTGTCGCCAGTACGCAACCATCATGTCGTCAAACGTGCGCGTCAACTGCATCCAATAATAGAGTTCGATCCGCTGCGCCGGCGTCAGTTCAGCGCTGCCCATCTTCAACTCCTGTCACGCCGCCCGCCTTCCCCTCGATCAGCGCCAGAATCGCCGTCACCACCTCGTCCGCATCCATTCGTGACGTATCGATCACTGTCGCGTCGTCGGCCACACGCAGGGGCGACAACGCGCGCCCGCTGTCCAGTTCATCCCGGCGCACAATATCGGCCAACACCTGGTCAAACGCCACGGACTTGCCCAACGCCCGCAATTGTCGCTGGCGGCGGCGCGCCCGTTCTTCCGGCGTCGCGTCGAGGTACACCTTGAGCGCGGCGTCGGGTGCGATCACCGTGCCGATATCCCGGCCCACCATAACGATGCCCGGCTTCTCAGCGCAGCCCGCCCCATAGCGTTCTCCGACGCGGCGCTGCTGCCGGCTCAATGCTTCCCGCACGCGGCGGTAGGCCGACACCGCTGATACCTGCTGGTCGACTTCCGGCCGACGGATCGCTTCCGTCACATCCACCCCGTCCGCCAAGACCAGATTGGTGCGCCCGTCCACATCCATCCCGCGTGCCGGCAGGATGTCGATCTCCATCTGCTCGGCGATCTCGCTCACGCGTACCTCGTCGCCGGTCGACACGCCGCGCTGCAAAGCCGCCCACGTCACCGCGCGATACATGGCCCCGGTGTCGAAGAACAGGAAATCCAGCACCCGCGCAACCGCCAGCCCGACCGTGCTCTTGCCCGACCCTGCGGGACCGTCAATCGCGATCACCCGCGGCCGCAGCGCCAGGCCGCCTGGCCGGTAACGCTCTTGGTCTGCTGTAGCATCCCGACCTCTCATAGCGCGGCTACGCTCCTGCCTCGGCGCGACTCGGTTTCATCTTGCGGCTCATCTGCCCGATGGTCGGCGGCGCGGAGTAGCCCGTCCCGCGCCGGGCCGGGCGCGTCCTGCCGCCGGTCCCCGTCCGCGCGGAGCAGGCAGGGC
>CAYJQA010000603.1:0-3408 GCA_964372065.1 uncultured Litorilinea sp. | reverse complement strand
TTGACGTCCGCCGCGGTAAACTCCTTGCCGTCGTGGAACTTGACGCCCTGGTGCAGATGGAACGTGTAGGTGAGGCCGTCTTCGGCCACCTCATAGGACTCGGCCAATACCGGCTGGGTGGCTTGGGTGACATCGCCCAGCACCAGGGAATTGTGAATGGCATAGACTACCGTCTGCTCGACGCTGGCGCCCTGGTTGTTGGCGCTCATCCCCGCAACTTCCTGATGGCCCATCAAGCGCAGCGTGCCGCCCTGGGTGGGGCCGCCCGCCGCGGGCGCTGCCCCGGATTCCGCCGCGGGCGCAGGGGCCGCCGACGGGGCACATGCCGCTAACAAAGCCGTGGACAGACCTGCCGCGCTGTACTGCAAGAATTGGCGACGGCTAAAGCCGCGCGCGGCGCGAGATTTCTCGGACATAGAGCACCTCCGGACAAGTGTTGGATTGGATGTCGGTCGCCGAATACGGTTCCTCGACTATAGTGAGCGACCAGATGCAGTAGCCTTGCCCACGCGCATCACGCCGGCAGCGGACCGATATGGGCAAACAGGGGCCACAACCTGATACGTCGGGCGACGCTGCACACGCAAGGTTGTGGCGATACGCGGCGGAAGCGAGGAGAGCAACTTCCGCCGGTCAAACGGCTAGAGTCTAGCACAGCGGCGCGCGGGCTGTCAATCGAGTTTGACGCCTAGTTTCCCCTTTGCTGCCCGGACAAGCCCGCGCGTCGCTGTGCCGACGGGCTGCGGGTCGATCAGCGCCCGCGCCGCCAAGCGACCGCGAGCAGGATCGCCAACACTACGGCGGCCACGAGGGACGCGCCCGCCACAAACGGTTTGTCGCTGTGTTTGACCGCAATCCCCGCGAAGGCCCAGATCAACACGGCCACATAGGCCGCGTCACGACGACGCCAGGCAAAATCCGCCCCCAGCACCGTGGCTACGACCAACATGATCCCAAACCACGCGGCCGGGCCAATCCCCCAGCCGCCCCAATTAAGATAGACCAGCGTCGCGCTCACGTTTGCCACCGTCGCGACGGTGATCCAGCCCAGGTAGACACTAAACGGGATGCGTACCAACCACCGTTCGGCGCGCGAATTCGGGTCGAGCGTATCCATGCGCAGATAGGTCGCGATCAGGCTGCCCAGCAACAACAGCATGACCGGGACCGTGAGGACAAACTGCTCGTAATGCCAGAGGAAGATCCAGGCGATATTCGCCAGCGCGCTCACCACATAGAGCGGCCCAATGGCGCGCTGGACCGGGCTGTCGCGCTGCGACGGCAGCGCCTGACGCACCGTATAGCCGATCAGCCCCAGGTAGATCAGCCCCCAGATGGCAAATACGTAGCCGGCGGGCACAAAGAGAACGGCGAACCGGTCGGAGACTTCGCCGGTGCGCAGATTGTTGATGGGCAGCGCATTGGCCAGAAAGTTGACAACCAGGGTCGCGATGGTCGCGACGATGACCAGCGCCTGACGAAGCAGGTCGCCGCTCGCCGCCTGTGGTAGAGCCGGCCGGCCGGCTGTGTTCGCATTCACACGACGCCTCCTTTGTCCAAGGTTCGCACAAAAATCGCGCAGCTTCGCCTTGCAGTCTACGCCGGACAGGAGGCGGCGTCAATGTCGGCATGACAGTCTTGACGACTCTTGGGATGCCCTGGCGGTTCGTCGGGGACAGTGCTTGGCCGCGCGGACGATCGGGGCAAACGAGCAACGAAAAGGGCCTGCCGGATGCGGTGGCATCGGGCAGGCCCTGCGTTGCGGAGCGGGGATTACTTGCCTAACTTGGCGCGCTTGGACGCGCGCATGCGCGTCTCGTGGCGCAACTCTTTCTTACGCAGGCGCAGCGCGGCCGGGGTGACTTCCAGCAGGTCCTCATCCGACAGGTACTCGATGGCATCGTCCAAACTCATCTGCCGCGCCGTGTTCAAGCCCTCGTTGTCCTGCTTGGGCTTGTCGCGGAAGTTGGTCATCTGTTTCGCCTTGCAGACATTGATCACCAGGTCCTCGTCGCGGATGTGCTCGCCCACAATTTGGCCGGCGTAGACCTCATCGCCCGGTTGGGAGAAGAACGCGCCGCGCTGCTGTAGTTCCCGGAGGGCATAGCCCGTCACCGACCCCGTCTCCAGCGCCACCAACGACCCGCGCGACTGGGCGTCAATCTCGCCCATGAACGGCTCATAACCGCGGAAGAGCGTGTGAAAGATGCCCGTCCCGCGCGTCGCGGTCAGGAACGGCTGGCGAAAGCCCAGCGTCCCGCGCGTCGGCAAGATAAACTCGCAATAGACAGTGCCGTCGTCGCCATAGCGAATGTGCTGCAACTGTCCCCGGCGCATTCCCAGCATCTCGGTCACGGTCCCCAAATAGTCGTTGGCGACCTCCAAGTACATCTGCTCCACCGGCTCCAGCAGCCCTTGCGCGCTCTCGCGGAAGATGACCTCGGGCCGGCTCACCGCAAACTCGTAGCCTTCGCGGCGCATGGTCTCGATCAGGATGGCAAGATGCAGCTCGCCGCGACCGGAGACGATGAAATTAGACGCGACATCCGTCTCCTGCACCCGCAGCGCGACGTTGCGCTCCAACTCCTGCATCAACCGCGCCCGCAGATGGCGGCTGGTGAGGTACTGGCCGTCGCGCCCGGCAAAGGGGCTGTCGTTGACGCTAAACGTCATCCGCACCGTCGGCGCCTCGACCGAGATGGGCGGCAGCGGCTGCGGGTCGTTGAGGTCGGTCAGCGTATCGCCGATGCCCACATCGGGAATCCCCGCCACCGCGACCACGTTGCCCGCGTCAATCTCGTCTACTTCCATGCGCTTGAGGTCGCGAAAGATATAGACCTGCCCTGTCTTAGCCGGGATCTGATGGCCTTCCGCGGTCACGTGCATGATGCTCTGGCCGGTACGCAAAATACCGCTGGTCAACCGCCCCACCGCAATCTTACCCACATAGGGGCTATGTTCCAGCGTAGTGACCAGCAGTTGCAGCACGCCTTCGCGGCGCACCTGTGGGCCGGGCAGATGCGACAAGATCGTCTCAAACAGAGGGCGCAGGTCGGGGCCTAGTTGGTCCGGGGTATACCCGGCGCGGGCCTCCAGCGCGATGGTGTAGATCACCGGGAAGTCGGCCTGTTCTTCGGTTGCCCCCAGGTCGATAAACAGGTCAAAGGTGGCATTCACGGCATAATCGGAACGCGCCGCGGGCCGGTCCACCTTGTTGACGACCACAATCGCCTTGATGCCCTTCTCCAGCGCCTTGCGCAGCACAAAACGCGTCTGCGGCATGGGTCCTTCCACCGCATCCACCAGCAGCAGCACGCCGTCCACCATGTTCATGACGCGCTCGACCTCGCCGCCGAAATCGGCGTGGCCGGGCGTGTCCACAATGTTGATCGTCACGCCGTTATAGAC
>CAYJQA010000602.1:0-3409 GCA_964372065.1 uncultured Litorilinea sp. | reverse complement strand
GGTCGCGTCGGATGCGTCCGGCGCGACCCCACCGTGCGGCCAAATCTGCGTCCCCGCCCGCGCCGAGTTTATATCACAAATTTCATAAAAATTGACGCCCCCCGTTCGCTATGCTATACTCGGCACACTTGCGCGCTGAGCCAGCCCCGGCGGGGCTTTGAGCGCGCCAGGCTTTGGCTGATGGTTTTCATCGTTACCTAGCGGCATGTGGACGGCCATCGTCGCCCGCCGCCGACCCGGAGGAGTTTCGACTGTGGCAATGACTTGGCCCTGGACCCGCAAGAAGACGTCTTCCATTCTCTGGCTCGACCTGGGCGACCTGGGCGACCTGGTCCACCCGGACGGCCCCCACGAGCAATGGCAAGACCACGGCCTCGGCCTGCTGCGCACCATCCTGCACCAGAACGGCATTCTCACCGACCTGGCCTCGACGCGCGCCGTCACCTCCTGGGAGCAGTTGGCGCGCCAGATCAAGGGCTACGACATGCTCATCATGAACGTGCGTAGCTACACCTTCCCGGTCGCGCTCAAGTCGGCTCGCTTGTTCAAGGAACTCAACCCGCAGGGGCTGGTGCTGGCCGGCGGCATGCACGCCACCGTCGCACTGGACGAGATGGAAGTCATCCCGGAGTTTGACAAGATCGTCCAGGGACCGGGTGAACAGACCATTGTGGACCTGGTCAAAGACCCGCACGCCTTCCCGCGCGTGATCCAGGGCGTGGGCGCGCGCTCCATGGCCGATTGGCCCATGATCGACCGCACGCTGTGGCCCAAGCCCGCCAGTGGGCGCACCCGCCGCAAGTTCAACTGGCCGCTGGAACCGGAATGCGGCTGGGGGCCCGGCCCGGTGGCGACCATTCTCACCAGCCGCGTCTGCCCCTGGCAGTGCGTCTTTTGCAACGAGAATTCCTACATTCCCAACATGGGTCGCCGCCCGGTCGAAGCCGTCATCGACGAGCTGAACTTCCTGGACCGCAAGTTCGGCGTCGGCTCCGTGGTCATCCACGATTCCATGTTCTTCCAGAACCCCAAGTGGCTGCGCGAGTGGATCGAGAAGTATCCCAGCAAGGCCAACAAGGTGTGGCCTTATTGGGCCGCCGGTCGCTCCGACACGGTCCGCCAATGGCCCGATCTCTTTGAGGCGCTGGTCCGCGAAACCAACTGGCAGACCATCTCCATCGGCTTCGAGTCCGGCAGCGACCGGATTCTCCGGCTCCTCAACAAGGAATGCACCGAGGAGGACAACTTCTTCGCCATCGACCTAGTGAACCGGCTGGGCGAAGAAATGGCGCGCAAGGGCCAGGAACCGGCCAAGTTCTGGGCCAACATCATGTTGGGCATCCCCGGCGAGACGCCCGAAGACGCGTTCAAGACCATGCGGATGCTGCGGCGTATGCGCTACGTCTTCCCGTCCATCTCCTACTACGCGCCTTATCCCGGCTCGGCGCTCGGCCATCAGTTGATCGCCGAGGGCAAGAGCAAGATGAGCAAGGACAACTATCACCGCTTCCCGGATGACGAGAAGGTGATGGGCGTGGATTACAAGTTCTACCGCGAGTTGCTCGCCGGCAAGTTCGACGACCAGATCAATCAGGGCCTCGACGCCCTGCGCCACGGCTCCGACCTCTATCAGCGGTCGTTGGTCAAGGCCTAAAGGGAGCGCGGCATGAGCAGCTTCAGCAATCCCCACTATATGTATTTGTTCGAACTCAAGAACGGCAAGAAGAAACTCGCCTATGGCGAGTCGCCCACCGATGCGCTAGACGTTCTGAGCGTGCGTCTGACCGAAGAGGAGATGAGCGAGATCCTCAGCGAGCAGTACGTCAAGATCTCGCAGCGCGAGCTACAGCAATACGTCCACCTGCTGGGGTGAGTCATGCGACTGGGCGAGGGGGAGAAGGCGATTCTGGCCGCATTGGTGCGCGGCTGCCGTCTGCGCTCGCATCGCTACCTGGACGGCGTCAAGGTCTACCGGCTCCACCGGCTGGACGACGACGCAGGCGAGGAAGTGCCCGCCGCCGTCGTGGAGCGTCTGCGTGAGCGCGGCCTGATCGCGGGCAACATGAAGTTTCCCGCCGCCACCTATTTGCTCACCGCGCCGGGCGAGCAGATCGCGGCCGCGCTGGTTGCCGACCCGCTCCGCCCTCTCATTGTGCGCAGCTAAGGGAAGCAGAAATCTCACGCAAAGCCGCCAAGAACGCAAAGAAGAAAAGGCCAAGAGAGAAGGTCATTCCGACCGAAGGGAGAAATCCCTCTTGCGGTATAAGTCGAGGGGATTCCTCGGCGCGAGCGCCTCGGAATGACAAATAGCCGCCTGTCTTCTTTCTCGCTCTGGCCTTTGCGTGCTTTGCGGCTTTGCGTGAGCTAGCTCCCCTTTCCCGCTCAGTCCGGCCGGGTGGCGATCTCCAACTCGGTGAGGTAGATCAGCGCGTGCTCCCTGGAGTCGCCGCACATCTCCGCGTTGGGCCGCAGGTTCACGCAGACCACGGGCCGCTCCGGCAGGCCAAAGACCTTGCAGCGGTTATCGTCGGTCAATTGCACACAGCGCACGCCCGCGGGCTTGCCCTGGGGCATCCCCGGAATCGGCGACGAAATCGACAGCGCGATACAGCACGCGCCACAGCCCACGCGACAATCCATCGGCTCACCCATCTGCCGCCACACGGCGGCGCAACTCCTTCGCACACAGGCGGCGCGATGTTTCAACTCACCCCGTCCACCGTCAACACCATTCTCTACTGCGCCGGCTGGGAAGCTGTCGGCGCCTTTTATCGCGACCGGCTGGGCTTCCCCATCACTTACGCCTCCGCCTGGTTCGTGGAATTTGCGCCCACGGCCACCGCGCGCCTGAGCATCGCCGACGCGCGCCGCGCCACGGTCAAATCCGCCCACGGCCAGGGGATCACGCTCACCTTTCAAGTGGACGACGCCGACGCGGTCTGGGCGGAACTCCACGCCGCGGGTCTCCAGCCGACGCCTTGCCGGGATCACGCGTGGGGGGCGCGCGTCTTCTATCTGCGCGACCCGGAAGGACATCGCCTGGAAATCTGGTCCACCCGATAATCATCGCGAAGGGGCGGCATCCGCGAAAAATGGGCTTTGTATCGGCAAGTAGGTTCGGCAAGCCCGGTATCCGGAATACACGACGAGGAAACGGATAGGTTTCTACGACCTCGGCCTCAGTATGAAGTAGGCGCTTGTTTTGGTGACAAGGTATTGTCCGGCAACAAGCATTCCTCCCCCGATGATGATCAGCCCAAGAATCATGTTGCGGGTGACTTCAAAGGATAGGTTTAGCATCCCCTTAAGATTTGCTGCCGTATAAGGATCAATTAGCGCAATGGATGCCGATGCCTGTCCATCCGCTGAAAAATCTAGCTAAATCGCGAAATTACTGATAAGCTCAGGG
>CAYJQA010000601.1:311-3410 GCA_964372065.1 uncultured Litorilinea sp. | reverse complement strand
GTGGAAGACTACAAGTCCAACCCCCAGGGCAAATGCGTGGGGACGATCATCGAGTCCGAGTTGGACAAGTTTCGCGGGGTCACGGCCACGCTGCTTGTCCAGAACGGCACGCTGCGCCGCGGCGACGCGATTGTGGTCGGCAATACCTGGGGACGGCTCAAGGCCATGTTCGACGACCAGGGGAAACCGATCAAGGAGGCCGGGCCGAGCACGCCGGTGGTCGTGTTGGGCTTGCAGGAAGAGCCCACCGCCGGCGATATCTTCGAGGTGATGAGCACCGACCGGGAGGCCAAAGAAATGGCCGCCGACCGCGTCGACGTCCGCGACCGCGCGGTGCAGCCGGTGCGCCGTCAGATGACGCTGGAGGAGGTCTTTGCCCGCTTCGAGGGCGGCGAAACCAAGACGCTCAACCTCATCGTGCGCGCCGACATGAACGGCACGTTGGAGCCGGTGCTCAAGAGCCTGGAAGACCTGGCGAACGACGAAATCGGCGTCAAGATCTTGCAGGCGGCTATCGGCGACATCTCCGAGTCGGACGTCATGCTGGCCGAGGCCAGCGATGCGGTCATCATCGGCTTCAGCGTGGGCATCGACAAGGCCGCCCAATCGCGGGCCGAACAATCGGGTGTGGAGATTCGTCACTACAACATCATCTACAAGATGATCGAAGACGTCCAGCTTGCGCTCACCGGCATGTTGGAGCCGATCTACGAGGATGCCGTCGTGGGTCATGCCCAAGTACTCCAGCTCTTCAAGCTGCGCCGGGGCGTCATCGCCGGGTGTAACGTGCTCGACGGCGTCATCAAGCGCAACGGCCAAGCGCGCGCTAAGCGTGATGGCGTTGAGGTCGTACCGCCCACGCGCATCGATACCCTGCGCCGCTTCACCGAAGACGTGGCCGAGGTGCGGACCGGGTTCGAGTGCGGCATCAAGCTGTCCGCCGGTGACGATAACCTTCAGGTAGGCGACATCATCGAGATATACGAACGACGCCGCGTGCGCTAAGCGCCGTCCGGGGCCAAATCACACGGCCATCGTCATTCCGACGAGTCTGCGAGGAGGAATCTCTCTGCCGCGGCGATCCGCCCAGAGAGACCCCTCCCTGCGGTCGGGGTGACTCCCCGGCGTCGCCGCGCGCCCGCGTTGTCTTGAAAATGTGAGGAGGGTCAATATGTCGACCATCCGCCAAGAACGTCTGGCAGAGTTGTTGTTTCAGGAGTTGAGCATCATGGTCGCCACCGAGTTGAGCGACCCGCGGCTCAGTCTGGTCAAGGTCACCAACGTGGATGTGAGCAAGGACTTGCGCAACGTCAAGGTCTTTGTCAGTCACGACGACGACAGCATCTCGCGGCGCGAGGTCATGGCCGGGCTGCGCCACGCGACCCCCTTTCTGCGCCGTCAGATTGCGGTGCGCTGCACGATGCGCGCGGTGCCGGAGTTGTACTTCACCTACGACGACACCCCGTCCCAGGCGGCCCGCGTGGATGCGCTCTTGCGCGAGATTGCCGAACAACGCGCGGCGCAAGGCCATGACCACCAGGAGCCAACCGGGGACGCCGCGGCCCCCGGCAATCCCGGCCCCATGTGACCCCCGGATTTGACACCTGGATTGTCTACACCGTACCATCCACCTGCCCGGAAGCATCCTTGCTTCCGGGCAGCTTTGTAACCACCACCTAGCCGGAGCTGTCATGTCCTCACTTACCTTCACCAAGTTTCGCGTCTGGCAAGTTGTCGTCCCCGCCCGGACGGACATCATCGCCGCGCCGCAAACCACTGGCGCACTGTATCGCGACAACCTGCGCTGGCCCGACATCCCCGTCCACCTGATCGAGGCCGAGACCTCGGCGGGCTTCACCGCGGTGGGCGAGGCCGACCGCAGCACTTCCCAGGCCGCCGTGGAAAACACGCTGGCTGAGTTGTTGGGGCAAGACCTGCTGACCATCTCGCCGGCGACCGTGTGGATGGGGCCGCGTACCGACGAGGGGCTGCCCATGAGCTACCCCATCTGGTCCTGGCAGCGGGCGGGCGAGCGCAGCTATTTCGCGCTGGAGTCGCTCTGGTACGATGCGGTGGGCAAGGCGGTAGGGCTGCCCGCCCACCGGCTGATGGGCGGCGCGGTGCGCGAGGTTGTGCCCGCGGACTTCTGGGCCAATCGCCCGTCCGGCCCGGTGTTGGCCAAGCTCATCGCCGAGGCGCGCGACCGGGGGCTGCGCGGCATCAAGACCAAATGTGACGGCACGGGCGACACGGTCCACGCCCTGCTGGAGATCGCGGCGGATGTGCCGCACGATTTCCGCGTGACGATTGACCCCATGTATGCGTGGCGTTCGCTGCGCGAGAGCGCCCGCCTGTTTGAGGCGCTGGCGCGCCTCAACTTCGCCATCCAGATCGAGGACCCCTTCCCCGTCACTATGGAAGACGACTGGCGGCGCTCGCGCGAGATCGGCCCCATGACCATCATCTGCCACCCGCGCCGCGCCGACCTCTTCCGCCATGCGCTGCGCGAGAACCTGGCCGACGCCTACAACCTGGGCGGCGGCAGCGTGGTGGAGTTCCAACACACGTCTACGGTCGCCGAGTTCTTTAGCAAGGACTGCTGGCACGGCAGTTCCATCGAGATGGGCGTGCTCCAGGCGCTGCGGCTGCACGCGGCCGCGACGGCGGCCAACTGTCTCTTGGCGAGCGACCTGTGCAGCGAATGGGTGCGCGAGCATACGCTCGTTACCCCGCGCATGGAATATCGCGACGCGGGCGCAGTCGTGCCGCAGACGCCGGGCTTGGGCGTCAGCCTGGACCACGCCGCGGTGCAGAAGTACACCAAGCACTACTTCGAGATCGCCTAACCGTTAAGCTGCCAAGCTGAGACAGGCGCTAGACCGATCACTCGGCGGCAGGCCGCGACCGCGCGACTGCCGCCGAGTTGGTTGCTGCCTTGGCCCGGTCCTGACCGCACCCGGGTACGCGCCGCGGGCCGTTCCGTTCGCGGCGGCATCCGCGCGTGAATTTCGCCACAGACGGGGTACAATAAAGGATATGCTTCCCCCAGATCTTCATGCAGGCCCCATCGCCGTGTGCGGAAGGAGCAGAGATGCGCGA